>NZ_JAJCGR010000052.1:0-16318 GCF_020553125.1 Blautia sp. MSK20_18 | reverse complement strand
CAGTTCAGCAAAATCTTTTGGCTTGTAATTTGTGATATTTGATGTGTTCATAATACTTTACTCATTTGAGTACATTCAAACACATTTAATCATATTAGTCAATAAATTCAATTACTCAAGATATTCTCCTGGATCTTACGGATCAGATCTTCGGAATATTTCCGCTGTTCTTCATTCATGGGCTGGTTATTCTGCAGTTCAAAAAATTCCTCAAAATATTCCAGCTCGGATTTCCTTTTCACCGTTTCTGTACCTGCGATCTCCTGGTTTTCTCTTGTACGTCGGTTATCATATTCCAGCCTCATCAGATTCGGATAAACAGTACGGAGCTTCTGCATTCCATCTACGATATCTTCTTCATCTGTCAGCGTGATCTGCACATAATCCTCTGTGTTTGTGTCCTGATAACTGGACAGTGATGTGATCTCCATGTATGTGCCTTTCAGTTTTCGCATATCCCGAAGAGGCTTCAGCGGAATCTCCCTGATCCTGAGATTTCCTTTTTCCAGAAGCTCCACAACTGTCACGGATTTCTGCTGTCCTGCCTCGGAAAAAGAATATTTCAAAGGAGTTCCGCAGTAGCGGATGTGCTCGCTTCCCACATTCTGAGGACTGTGGATATGGCCAAGTGCCACATAGTCAAAATCCCGGAACACATCTGCCTCCACCTGGTCGATACCTCCAACGGAGATCTCTTCAGAATCGCAGCGCATGGCACCGACCACAAACTGATGGGCGATCAATACATTGCGATAACGTTTATCAATCTCCATATGTGCAACTGCTGCCTGCACTGCCTCCTGGTAGGTACGGATCTCATCCACCTCTTCTTCTCCTTCCAGTCCGTGCCTCACAGTTGCCGGACGCACAAATGGAAGCAGATGGATCCAAACTTCTCCATAGCTGTCCGTTAAACAGTACTTTTCTGTTTTTCCATCGTATACCGGGGACATACAGATCCCGCTGCTGCTCATGATCTGTGAACCGAAAGCGATCCTTTCCGCACTGTCATGATTTCCGCTGATGGCATACACCGGGAGCTTCCGCTTTGCAAGCCTGGTAAGAAACCGGTCAAAAAGCTGCACTGCCTCCGCCGAAGGAACCGGTCTGTCATAAAGATCACCGGCGAGAAGGATCCCATCCGGTGCTTCTTCATCAATGATCCTCAGGATTTCATTCAAAATATATTTCTGATCTTCGATCATGGAAAACTCATTGACACGTTTTCCTAGGTGAAGGTCTGATAAATGGATCAGTTTCATCGATCACCTCCTGCGCTCACCCAGCCTCCGAACAGTTCCGGTGCAAGGTCGATCTCACAGGCATCCAGCACATCTTTTAGCTGTGAAGGATTGCTGACACCGGTTACAGGCACAGTCTGGAATGGCTGATTGAAAAAGTATGCCAAAGACAGGGCCTGCAGGCTGTGGCCGGTTTCTTTCTGCAACTTTAACAGCTTCTGATAGATGCGAAAGTTTGTCTCGTTCCAGTAGGATCTTTTCATACTTTCTGAAAGACCTGTGATCTGTGTTTCCTTCTCCCGCATCCAGGATGCATCCACCTCTGCATCTGTACAGGAAAGCCCCATTTTCTGAAGTTTTGAAAAAAATCCCATTGCAGTGGAAGAAAACGGAACGGCAGCAGCGCCTGTCTCACAGTGCCACTGATATTCTTCTCTGGAAAACTCCACAAGTGTAGGATCCGGATTTGTATTTCCTCCGGGATTGATTCCTGCAAGACTCCACTGATTGGATACTGCTGTGATCCCTGAAAGATTTCGTTCCCTCAGACATTGAGCAATTTCTTTCAGCCTCTCTGTGCGGTAATTGGAAAATCCATAATAACGGATCCGGCCTTCTTTTTTCAATTCTTCCAGAATATCCACGATTTCCTCCGCCGGTTTCTCCGGATCATCTCTGTGAAGCCAGTAAAAATCCATCTCATCTTTTCCCAGTGTGCGGCAGCTCTCATCCAGGTCCATGCGGATATCTTCTTTGTTCACTCTGCTGCGGCCCGGATCCTCAAAGGAATAGTGCGCGCCCTTCGTTGCCACAATAACTTTTCCCTGCATGCCACTCTCTTTCAGCCATTTTCCTATGATCTGCTCACTGCAGTTTCCATGTCCTTTTAGCCATTTGCAATAGACATTTGCCGTATCAATAAAATTTCCACCTGCGCGTACAAATGCGTTCAGAATCTCAAAGCTTTTTTCCAGGTCTGATTTATCTCCAAATCCTGCTGTTCCGAGGCAAATAGGACTGATGTTCAGATCTGTATTGTTCAGCTGTATATATTTCATCTACGTAACCTCCCGTATTCATATATATCTTTTTCTATTATAACTTTTTTCCGTAGATCCGAACAGTATATTTCCCAACTATCCATATACCACGGCACAAAAAAATCCTCCGGCACATGCATGCCGGAGGATTTGATATTCCGTTATCTTAACAATATGATTTATTTGTAAAGTGGTCCATAGTTCTTGCAAGCGCGGAAGTCTGCACCCTCTTTTTCCATACCGAATGCGTTCCAAGCTGCCGGACGATAGATATCCTTCTCAGGAACGTTGTGCATGGATACCGGGATTCTCAGCATAGAGCACATTGTGATCAGGTCTGCACCGATGTGTCCGTAGGAAATCGCACCGTGGTTAGCACCCCAGTTGTTCATTACATCGTAAGCTGTTTTGAACGGTCCCTCTTTGCCATCGCATCTTGGAGCGAACCATGTACATGGCCATGTGTAATCTGTACGTTTCCAAAGCTTGTCAGATACCTCTTCCGGAAGGGCTACTGTCCATCCCTCTGCGATCTGAAGAACCGGTCCAAGTCCTTTTACAAGGTTCAGACGGATCATAGTTGCAGGCATCTGAGCACGTGTTTCATAACGGCTGGAGTATCCGCCTCCACGGAAGTATCCGTTGTCGGCCATACACCACTCTGTGTTGTCCATGATCGCTTTCTGGTCTGCCTCTGTAACATCCCACCACTGTTTCATAACTGGTGTTCCGTCAGCCTCTTTAGCCTGTCCGTTAGCATCCAGGCAAGCAGCACCGGAGTTGATCAGATGAAGGAATCCGCCAGCTTCTTTGGCAACACCCTCAAGGTCATATCCTGTAGCTTTCTTAACTGCCTCCGGGCTCCAGTATGTACGAACATCAGCGAAGATCTGAGCACGTCCTGTAAGAAGTTTCATGAACAGCATTCCAAGTCCGTTGAGAACGTCGTTCTCTGTAGCAAGGATGTACGGCTCACGAGCGCCATTCCAGTCGAAGGATGTGTTCAGCATAGCCTCTGCGAAGTCACCGTTCGGATAGAAGTCTGTCCACTGTCTCTGGCCCTGGAATCCAGCTGCAAGAGCATTGTGTCCGATTGCTTCCTCGGAGAATTCCGGAGCAAGATTATCACAGCCGTTCATCAGCTCTTTGATGATAACTGCCATCTTAACAACAAACTCGAACTGCTCCTCTTTCTTCTCTGGTGAGAACTGAAGCTCTTCCGGGTTCTTGTCCCAGCCGATCTTGCAGGTCTCTTTTGCCCATTTGAGAGCTTTCTCAAACTCTTCGTGATCGTAGATACCCTCGGTCATACGACGGATGATCTCTACCTCATCAACAGACTCAACTCTCATTCCGAGATAGGACTCGATGAAATCAGAATCGATGATAGATCCGCCGATACCCATTGTTACAGAACCGATCTGCAGGTAGGATTTACCTCTCATGGATGCAGCTGCAACTGCTGCACGGCCGAATCTTAACAGTTTCTCTTTAACGTCTTCCGGAATGGATGTGTCGTCAGCTTCCTGAACGTCATGTCCGTAGATACCGAATGCCGGAAGGCCCTTCTGTGCATGTGTAGCAAGAACGGATGCCAGATATACAGCACCAGGTCTCTCTGTTCCGTTGAATCCCCATACAGCCTTGATGGTCTGTGGATCCATATCCATGGTCTCAGCTCCGTAGCACCAGCATGGTGTAACTGTAAGAGTGATATCTACACCCTCTTTACGGAATTTATCCGCACATGCAGCGCTCTCACCAACACGTCCGATGGTGGTATCAGCAATAACAACTTTTACAGGCTCACCATTTGAATATTTCAGGTTCTCCTCGAAAAGCTTTGCTGCGGATTTGGCCATGTTCATAGTCTGATCTTCCAGAGATCCTCTTACATCGAGGGCTCCTCTACGTCCGTCGATGGTTGGTCTGATACCGATAACCGGATAGCTGCCTACTAATCTGCTCTTTGCCATAGTAACAATTACCTCCTAAATTTATATTCACTATTATAACTTACAGTTTTTTCACGTTCTGACAACTCCTGTCCGAACTATGCTTTTATTATACGATTGCATCTTTTAAATTACTTGTGTTATAATAGCAAAAAACAGTACAATATTCACTTTTTCATATGCGTTCCTAAAAAATCTATAAAATTTAAGAAAGAAGGGTTGTATTTTGCACGATCTTGGAAGAAATGAGGACAGACTTCGAGGTACCTATGAATTTCCTTTTGAATTCCACCACATTGACAGCAGCCATCCACGCTATGTCATGTCCTACCACTGGCATGTAGAATGTGAAATCATGCGTGTATTACAGGGCACTCTCACCGTCACTTTAGACGAAAAAAGTTTTACAGCCAAAGCCGGAGATGTGATTTTTGTCAATAGTGGAGTTCTGCATTCCGGAATTCCTCAGGATTGTATCTATCAGTGCATTGTTTTTGATATGAACATGTTTCTGAAATTTAATTCCGTCTGCACAGAATATATGCAGAAGATCAGCCACCAGGAGCTTCTGATCTATCACCATTTCAATGAAAAGCAGCCTGATATCCAGAGAGCGGTGAACTCTCTTTTTGATTCTTTCTGGCAGAGGAAGCCAGGATATGAGCTGGTTGTGTTTGGACAATTTTACCACTTTTTCGGATTGGTTTTTGGTAATCATTACTACCTGGAAAGCCTGCGGAAAACCAGACGAGATTACAAGCGCATTGTCCAGCTGAAGCAGGTCGTGGAATTTATTGAAAAGAACTATGCCAGCCCCATTACCCTGCAGGAGCTTTCCGCTTCGGTTTCCATGTCTCCCAAATATTTCTGCCGGTTCTTTTCCGAGATGACGCATCAGACACCAATGGATTACCTCAACCGCCAGAGGATCGAGCAGGCCTGCTGCCAGCTGGCTACCACCGATGATTCCATCACGGAGATTGCCTATCGGAATGGCTTTAATGATCTGAGCTATTTTATCCGTACCTTCAAAAAGTACAAGGGGATCACCCCCGGCAAATATAAAAGACGCTAAAATATTTTTCCACGTCTTAATGGCACATATCAGAGTATTACATGACAAAAAGCAGGATCTCGCACATATTGCGGATATCCTGCTTTTTGAGGAATTGGGCTGTTTTATGTAAATACAGCTTTTTCGGCCTGGCGGAGAACAGTCATGCCGGAACGGATTCCCGTTTTGCAGACGGGCTATGTTCATGTCTTTATGAATACATGCTACTCTTCTGTATGAGAAAAAAAGCCGGCAGGGCAGATTTTCTGCATGAAAAAGCCGACGCAGATCGTGAAGGAGCCTGATCTCTGTTCACGCAGTGACCAGCACCAGATTATGTCTTAATTGAAAGCGGATACGATCATCCACCTCACTGCTTGCTTCTGACCAACGGATATCTCACACAGTCGGTCCATCTACTCGAAGGGATTCCACTGCTGCATAGAACTCTGCTTGCGAAATGCCTGTACGCTGCACCGGAACATGCAGCAGAAATATGATACAGTTAAAAACGATCCGGCCGCATTATAGCCGCCGGATGTTTCCTGCTTGTCTTATTCTAACAAATGCCTCTTTAAAATGCAAGAAATTTCAGAACATTTCGCTCTTCATTTTCCGACGGCAAAAGTCTATTTCCTACAGATTTTTCACCGCGTCTATAAACCTTTTTCCGTATTTTTCGTACTTGTGCCTGCCGACTCCTGTCACATTCAGCATTTCCTCCTCGTTTCCAGGCTTTAGAATGCACATATGGATAAGGGTTTTGTCGGAAAAGACCATATAAGGGGGAATTTTTTCCTCTCTGGCGATTTCCAGGCGAAGAGCACGGAGCTTCTGAAAAAGGGGCTCATCCTGTTCTCCCAGCTCCCCGACTGCAGATTTCGGAAGTCTGCTCCGTTTCTCTTTTTTCTTCGTCTCCAGCTCTTTTGACATTTTCATTGTGAGGATATGCGCCTCCTCCAGAAGTGACCTGGAAGCGGCAGTCAGCTTCACAATCGTATATCCGTCATCCGTCAGATAAAGATATTCCTTCAGTACCAGATAATTAAAGATCTGCCGCAGCCGGTGTGCCGGAATCTTTGCACAGACTCCATATTCCGGATTTCCATCCATCTCATACTGCCGGATCTTCGCCGTAGATGCGCCGCGCAGAGTATCCAGGATCACGTTCACTCCGTATCTCTGACCACTGCTTTCCACGCACCGGATCATTGCCCTGGCCTCCTGGCTCACATCCTGCTCTTCAAACTCGGTCTGGCAGTTCAGGCAGTTTCCGCAGTAGCTTTTTCCGTATTCCCCAAAATATTTCAGGATGTACTCACGCAGACAATCATGGGTAAAGCAGTAAAAGGTCATCTGCTTCAGCCTCTCCTGATCACGCTCCCGGACAAGGCGCCAGACTGCCGCTTCCATTTCCTGGTTATCCTGTCCTCTCTCGATAAGATACTGATTGGTAACCACATCCTTCCCGCTGTAAAGCAGGATACATTCCGCAGGATCGCCGTCACGGCCCGCACGGCCTGCTTCCTGATAATAGCCTTCCATATTCTTCGGCATATTATAATGAATGACATAACGCACATCGGACTTGTCGATTCCCATTCCAAATGCATTGGTGGCTACCATCACACGACAGCGGTCATAAATAAAATCATCCTGATTGTTCCGGCGTTCCTCATCAGAAAGTCCTGCATGATATCTGGTGGCCGTGATGCCGTCACGGATCAGCTTTCCACAAACCTCCTCCACCAGCTTTCTGGTGAGACAGTAGATGATTCCACTGTCGTCCGGATGCTCCAGTATGTAATCGTGTACTTCCTTATATTTATCTTTCGGTGTTTTCACTGCAAAATAAAGGTTTTCCCGGTCAAATCCTGTGGTTGTGCAAAAGGGATCCTGAAGCCCCAGAAGTCTTGCAATATCCTCCCTGACCTCCTTCGTGGCTGTAGCTGTAAATGCACCGATCACCGGTCTTTTTGGAAGCTGTGCCACAAACTCTGCGATCTTCAGATAGCTTGGCCGAAAATCCTGTCCCCACTGTGATACACAGTGTGACTCATCCACTGCGATCATGGAAATATCCGCGCTCAGCGCAAAATCCAGAAACGCCTCTGTGGTAAGCCTCTCCGGTGCTACATAGATGATCGGATATCGTCCTGCCTTTGCATAGCGCAAGGCTGTGAAATACTGCCCCTGCGTCAGAGAGCTGTTGAGGTATGCTGCTGAGATGCCGACCTGGTTCAGGCTTCTCACCTGATCCTTCATAAGGGAGATCAACGGTGATATTACCAGTGTGATCCCCTTCATCATCAGTGCCGGTACCTGATAGCAGATCGATTTTCCTGCGCCGGTTGGCATCACTGCCAGAACATCTTTTCCTGCAAGAAGCGCATCAATCACCGCTTCCTGCCCTTCTCTGAATGTATCATACCCGAAATGGGTCTTTAAAAGTTCCTGTTTCGTCATAAATCGACATGATCCTTTCTGTTACGTTCCCATCGGAACTGTAACGCTTCTCTTTTTCATTGTCGAATCGCTGCTGTTTTCCGAATATTTTATTTTAACATATTTACAGATAAATTGCCAATTGATACAAAAAAATCACAATGCACTTCCTCCCTGATTTCCTGTTATAATGATATAAGAGAAAGAGTCTGTTTATACTGTTCCGCAACAGAGGACCATGAATTCATGGAGTACCCGGGCCTCTGTTCAGTAACAGCCGGAATGCTCATAAAAAAAGGAGGGTTTGTTATGTGTAAAAGAAAAATAAAAACCATCGAAGCAATTTTTTTCCTGATTCTTTTTTCCTTTATTATGCTCCTGCTTCCCCAGGATGCTCACGCCAGAGTCCGGGTCGTGACCAAAGGAACCACTTCCACTATCCGTGATACCGACGGTGTGATCGAAGATGAGTCTTCAGACATTAATTTCCCGATCAACATCAAAAATTCAAACTGCCAAAAACGGGTCTATGCCGTGACAGTTCGTGTAAGCTTTTATTCACCCAAGGGAGTCATCCCAAAAAGCACCACATTTTCCATCGATGGGATCAATGTGGTTAAGCTGAGCACTTCAAATTATACACCACTGGCATACAAGGAAACCTTTTTCACCTACGATGACAACATAGAGGATGGCTACCTGGAGTTCGATTTCGGCAATAAAGAATGTCCGGTACCGGTAGACTGTGACTATGAGGTTACCATCAAACAGGCTGTTCCGGAAATTTTTATCACCAACAACAATTATCTGAACCAGAGCATCCGGACCGGAAAAACCACTTCCATCGGAATTGAGATTTCTGATCCCTACGTAAAAACCATCAGCAAATCAAAATTCAAGGTTACTTCTTCCAACAGCTCTGTTCTCAAGGTACAGAGCATCACTCAGGATTCCAAAAAACGCAGCCGTTTCACAGTTACCCTGAAGGGCATGAAAGCCGGATCCGCAAAGATCACTTTATCCTATCCAAAGGCCGCAGCCTGTAAGCTGACCGGAAAAGTAACCTCGCCTTCAAAAACCGTAGCAACCTTCCGCGCTTCCAAGACTACACTCAAGGTTGGCTCCAAGGTCAGCATGCGTTCCCTCATCAATCTGAAGGGCGGTACCAGTCTGACCATCAAAAATGCAAAATCCAGCAAGCCTTCTGTACTTGCCATTTCCGGAAACTATCTTGTCCCAAAGAAAAAAGGGTCAGCCACAGTTACCGCAAACTTAAACGGTGTCAATCGTAAGATCACTATTACCGTATCCGCACCGGCCGCCAAACCTACCGTCAAAAATCTGAAGATCAGTGTTGCCGGTATCAAGTATGGTCCCAATGACATGAAGACCTATTATACCTTAAAATTCACCAATACTTCTGCGAAAACCATCACCACCGCAAAAGTACAGATCACCACAGGTTCCGGTATCTATGACCAGATGTACTGGACCAAGAACCTGACACTGAACCTAAAGCCCGGAAAATCCATGACAAAGACCTATTTCATCCAGAACATGGTCCAGGCGCCGGAAAAAAGTGATATTTCCGTTAAATGCCTGAAGATTAGCTGGAAATAAATAATTCAAAAGGGACGTGCCGCAGTATTGATTTAAAAATCATCACTGCAACACGTCCCTTTTATTTATTCTCTCTGAGCTGTCTATACGTTTTGTTTTTATCCTGTATCCTACAGTACCTCATTCAGTACCTGCAGTCCATACTCTGCGAGGCTGTTATCCTCTTCGCCGGTACCGCCGCTGATACCAAGACCGCCGATGATGGTGTCTCCAACCTTCAGGGGTACACCACCTCCGAATATCACAATATTGTCACTCATTTTTCCAAGACCATAAAATGTCTGGCCCGGTTGTGTCAATCTGGAAAGCTCCATGGTGGACATCTTCACTGCAACCGATGTATAGGCCTTCTTCAAAGCCACCTCAAAGCTTACAAGAAAAGATCCATCCATCACATGAACCGCAACCGGATTTCCATCCGGGCTGCATATCGCAATTACAGAAGGCTTGTTTCTTCTCAAAGCTTCCTGCTCGATCTTCTCAATAAGCCTCTTGGCAGAATCCAATGTGATACGACCCTGGATACCCATACGCTTCAGCACTTCCTGGATCATCGCCGTGTTTGCTGCTATACTGTCATTCTGTGCCATCGCCGTATTTCCTCCCACTGCTGTCGTCACAGTCCCATTCTGCACATCAAAAGCCTGTACATCCCTTTTCTGCACCATCTGCGAATCCTGTGCTCTTACATCCACCGCTGATGTACCCGCTGCAACATCCGCACTACTTCCAACAGCCTCTGCCCCAACATTAGCTACAATCCCAGCAGTTTCTGCTTTCACAGATTCCTGAACACTTTCAGAAATATCTGTCTTCTTCTCTTCAATCTTCGCTGCATCCACATACCTTGCCAACACATAAAAATAATCCGACAATCGATTCATATATTTCTTGGCTCCGGTATCCGATCCAAACTTCACGCTGACCAGCGCAAGCTCTCTCTCAGCCCTCCGTGCCACAGCTCTTGTCACATCGATCTCAGCCGCAACTCGGGAATCCCCCGGAAGAATCGGAAGCCTCTCTCCGGAAAAAATCTCTTTCATCCGGCCAATCTCCTCCTCCAGAAGCTCCGTCCGGTCTTCACTGACCTTAAACTCCCGATTATAAGGATCAGAAACCCCATCTACGATCTTCTTCAAAGTCTCCGAGATCTTCTCCAGCATCCGGACAACATCCACATCATCAACCAGAACCCGCACAAGCCCAATATGACTCATCAGCTCCTCAACTGACCCCATCAGACAAATCCGATCATCCGACTTTGAAACATTCTTCGTATGGGAAAGATCCGTCATCCCCTTATCACCATACCCGGTATAAACCTCCATCCCAGCTCAACCTCCCAACAATTCCTGATAAATAATCCCACCCATATCAGACCAATTTTACAATCCTCGAAATGCTACGCATACCACACATACGTAAACACACACCACAATCATCCCGGCAAACCAAGCGCGGCGTTCACAAACGCGCCAGCCTCCGCCAAAACGTCACACATTCAAGGCGCCCACAGCGCCCCATCGGCACAACGTTCAACCCGGAACAACCGCAGCATACAGGCACAAGTCAATAACCTTTCCGCCCGCCACAGTCAAGCACTCTAAAAAAAGCCCGAGGGGTGTGCAGAGGGGCCGCGGCTTTGCGGCCCCTTTGCGGTTTTCATCTTTTATCAAAAAGACCAAAGTTTAGTATAAATCTTAATAATATCCTCTTTCTTCGGTACACGCGGATTTGCCGCTGTGCAGGCATCCGCAAGTGCCATATCCGCCATCTTATCAACCGCCGCAAAATAAGCATCCGGTGTGATCGTCTTCATCTCTTCGATGGTAAGCGGGATATTCATCTCTTTCTGCATAAACTGGATCCAGTTTACAAGAGATCTTACGCTCATAACTTCGTTATAATTGCTCAGTCCAAGAAGATGTGCAATATTGGAATATCTCTTTACTGCCGGAAGATATTCTTTCTGGCTTCTGCTGCGTTTGTTGATATTTGCATTATATTCAACAATATGCGGCAACAGCATCGCATTAGCTCTTCCGTGAGGAATATGGAAAATAGCACCCAGCTGATGAGCCATACTGTGAGTAATTCCAAGACCTGCTGCATTGAAGGAAAGTCCTGCCAGACAGGACGCTACATGCATCTTCTGTCTTGCATGCATATCATTACCGTCAACATATGCACGATAAAGATATACGCCACAGATCTCGATTGCTTTCTCTGCAAGTGCAGATGTAAACTCATTATGGTTGATGCTGACATAAGACTCAATTGCATGAGTCAGAACATCCATACCTGTATCTGCTGTAATCGCAGGCGGAACACTGCGTACAAGCTCCGCATCCAGAATTGCCTCATCAGCGGTCAGGCTGTCTGAGATCAGCGGATACTTCACATGTGCTTCTGTATCATTTACAACTGCAAAAGAAGTAACCTCGGAACCGGTACCACTTGTTGTAGGAATGGCAACCAGTCCGACTTTTCCGTAATTATTGATCTTCAGGGCAAACTCACGGATTGCCTTGGAAGAGTCGATGGCAGAACCACCACCTACTGCAACAATAGCTTCCGGCTGATACTGAAGGAATTTCTTAACTCCTTCGGCAATTTTTCCAACCGGTGCATCCGGAACAACATCACAGAAAATATCAAATTCTTTTCCACCTGCCTGAAGCGGTTTTGTGATCATATCGATCATTCCGCTTTTTACAACAAACGGGTCTGTGATAACAAGGACTCTTTTGTATGGAATATCTCTCAGTCTTCCCAGGGCATCAGCTCCAAAATGGATGGCTGTTTTCATTTCAAATGTATTCATAGAAACTGCTCCCTCTCGTCAAACCGAAACACAGTTCTCTTTTGTCTGTCTGTGTTCGGATAAAGTAAAGCGGATCTCCGCATTCCGCATACACTGCATGCTCATGAACATAATCGTTTCACAATATATGTTCCGTCTATTTCGGGTAGATGCATTCGATCTTATGCCTGTTGAAATGATCCAACCACTTTTCAGACGGTTTTTTGTCTGTGATGATCGTCTCGATATCCCGCAGCTGTCCTGCCACGGAAAAAGCAGTCTGATCAAATTTCGTGCTGTCTACCACCAGAATACGCATTTTTCCGGAATTGATCATGGCTTTTTTTGTTGTTCCAAAGGCTTCTTTGGATTCCATGATCCCCATATCCTCGTTTAATGCCTTACAGGAAAAAATAACCTTGTCCACATAATAAGAACGGATCACTTCCTCGGTTCTGGCACCAAGAAATGCAAGATATCCTTCCTTCATCACTCCACCGGTGGAAATAATATTCCAGCCGGATACATCCGAGAGCTCCAGAAGGATCTCCATAGAATTGGTAACAACGGTAAGACGTTCCTTTTCTTTCAGAGCCTTGGCCACAAAAACTGCCGTTGTGCTGGCATCCAGAAAAATGTGGTCTCCGTCATTCACCATGGAAGCAGCGATCTCCGCCATCTTCTGCTTTCCCTGTACATTCTGGTTTTTACGAATGTTAAATGGTAAATCGATACCGACATCTTCATTGATCACCGCGCCGCCATAACTCTTTGTGGCAAGTCCTTCTTTTTCCAGCTTGTCCAGATCGCGGCGGATGGTTTCTTCTGAGACACTGTAAAGCTGGCTTAGTTCACTTACAACAACCCTTTTCTCTGCCTGTAATTTTTCGAGAATCAGATTTCTTCTTTCCAACGCTAGCATAAAATGCCTCCTTTTCGGATGTCATTCGGGATATCCTCTGAAAGGATATCCCGATCTCATAGACAAATATTAAAGGATCGTATCGATCATTCTCTTGTCCGGATGAGCGATCACTGAGGAATCCATATACATTCCTTTTTCAGCTACCAGCTCTTTTGCTCTTTCAATGGAAGCCTCTACTGCAGAAACCTCACCTGTAAGAAGCATGTAGGATTTACCGCACATACCCTTCGCGATACGAAGCTCGATCAGATCAACGATTGCTGTCTTTGCAGCCTGATCTGCTGCTTCGATGATGGATGCCGCATCATAGGTCTCCAGGATTCCCAGGGCACTGATCTCCTCAACCTGTGTGGTTCCGTAGATTGCCGGGAAAATGGACTCATGCGGATTGCCCAGTACAAAACTGTCAATGCATTTATCCTCGTATGTTGTTACTGCTGTGTCTACAGCAGCTTTCACTGCGCTTAAATCTCCGGTGATAATTGCAATATATTTTCCCGGACATACTGTCTGCGCCTCCACGATCTCTACTTCAGATGTCTTAACCATGGCATCTGCTGCAGTGATACCAGCTGGTGTGGTTTTAAACTCAATCATTCCGATTGCTCTACTCATTTTGTGCACGTCCTTTCTAATTTCTTGCAATTACAACATGGCGGTCTGTTACTTCTGTAACTTTTCCGCTGATCGTTGCATGGATTCCGACACTTAATCCCTGTGCAGGCTGTGCGATCATCTGACCTTCTGTTACCATATCGCCTACATTTACGATTGCCTGTGCCGGTGCACCAATATGCTGGCTTAAGAGAACTTTTACCTTGGATACATTTACAAGCTCTTCCTGAAGCGGTGCATCCTTGTCATATCTGGTAAGTCCCAGACGTGCCATCAGGCGCTCCTCAGGAACCTTGCGGTATTCTCTTGACTCCTGTACCGGTTTCGGCTGAACACCCTGAGGTGGTCTGATTCCGGCTTTACGAAGTCCGCCTTTCATATCTGCAAGCAGTGTTCTCGGAGCCAGGCTCTGCGGACACGCATACATCTCGCAGACACCACAGGAGCTGCAGAATGCAGAATTGATATAAGGATTTACATTTCTGAAATCCTGGTTTGATGCTGCCATCATGAACATTGCCGGATCGATCGGATGTCCCAGATTATGTCTCGGGCAAAGATCTGTACATGTGTGGCAGTGGCAGCAGATGGATGCTGCTCTCTTTAAATCTATGGAAGAAGTCCGCTGCTTCTTCATGACAATAACATGGTCCTTTGGAAGAACCAGGATTGCATTCGTTGTTTTTGTAACCGGATCAGAACCATTTCCGATACGTCCCATCATCGGGCCGCCTACGAAATATACTGGATCTTTCACAGTTGTTCCGCCTGCCTGGGCAACAACCTCTTCCAGTGTACATCCTAACGGAACTTTCACTGTAACAGGGTTCTCAACCTCTGCAACAACGGAAACATATTTGCTTGTGACCGGCTTGTGTTCTTCTACCGCGCGATATACATTGTAAAGTGTCTCTACATTGAATACGGCTACTCCCTGCTCAATAGGCAGTCCTCCTGGCCGTACCACGCGTCCGGTTGCCTCATAAATAAGAACAACCTCATCACCCATCGGATAAACCTCATCCAGAAGATGGATCTTAACCCTTGGGAATTCTTCGATATGCTGATTTAAGGCATTGATTGTCTGTACATAAGATTTTTTGATTCCGATGATGGCCTGGGAAGCTCCTACCGTCTCCGCAACCATATCGAATGTTTTCATGATCTCATATGCGTGCTTTTCCAACAACTGTCTGTGAAGTTTCAGTAATGGTTCGCACTCTGCACAGTTCATAAGAATGGTATCCGCTTTGTCTGTCAGTTTCATGTATGTAGGGAAACCTGCACCACCTGCTCCGACAACACCATTCTCCTGCATAATTTTCTGTAATTCTTTGATATCCATGGCGTTACTCCAATCCTGCACCGTCATCTACGATTCCGACGATTGCGGCATCTACCGGTGCTGTTTCTACGCCGCAGCCTATTCTTGCTGCGCTTCCTTGTGCCACCAATACATACTCGCCGATTCCCGCACCGATGATATCGATGGCAACAATCTGGCTGTGCTCGGCTTTCATATGATGCACCGGCTCTACAATCATGAATTTATTTCCTATCAGTTTTTCACTTTTTCGTGTGGAAACAATGCTTCCAACTACTTTGCCTACGATCATATGAGCCTCCGTTTTTCTCCATATCCTCTGTTAGGGATGCCAGAAAGTGGCATCCCCAAAGGAGGAATATTATTTGATTATGGTAACTGTATTGCCTGTGGCAATTCTTGCTGCATTTGCTTCATCTGTATCAATATGCATTTCCAGTGTAAAGCTGTCATCTACACGGATCTTAACCTGATTAAAGATTGTTCCGCGCTCATTGTCCGCTTTAACAGAAACAATATCACCATCATGTACACCCGCAGCCTGGGCATCCTTCGGAGCCATATGAATGTGACGCATGGCCACAATACATCCCTCTTTCAGATAAATAGCACCTTTCGGTCCGACAATGGCGATCGGCGCGCTTCCGGCAAGGTCACCGGACATACGTACCGGAACCTTCATTCCCAGCTTGATCGCATCTGTTGCGGAAACCTCAACCTGAGATTTTCTGCGGACAGGTCCGAGGATTCTTACATTCTCGATCGCACGGAGCTTCAGTCCTACGATGGTAACTGTTTCATTGGATGCAAACTGTCCGCCCATCAGATCTTTTTTCTTGGTAAGCTGATAGCCTTCTCCGAACAGTGCCTCCACATGCTCCTGTGTCAGGTGAATATGTCTTGCGGAAACTCCGATAGGTACAACAAAACCATTGCCCTTGTCTTCGTTTTTGTTGATCGCATCGATCACCATTTTTGTGATCATTTCAATATTATTCGTTTCCAAGAGTACACCTGCTTTCTTTCGGTCTCATAACTGAAAACTGAAAAGCACCGGCCAGAAGCCTTAATGGCCCTTCGGCCGGTGCGTATCAGTAAGAATCAGTTGAAATTATTTAAGAACCGGAAGGATTTTCTCAACATCTGTATGAGGTCTCGGGATTACGTGTGTAGCTACAAGCTCTCCAAGTCTGGATGCTGCTGCGCTTCCGCTCTCTACTGCAGATTTAACTGCTCCTACATCTCCACGAACCATAACAGTTACAAGACCGGAACCGATCTTCTCTGTTCCTACAA
>NZ_JAJCGR010000051.1:0-16336 GCF_020553125.1 Blautia sp. MSK20_18 | reverse complement strand
TTAAGAATTGATTCAAAGAGTTTGATTAACGATCAACAAGCATGTATGTAGTTTTTAAGGTACAAACCTTAAAATGGCCCAGTGGCTCAGTTGGTTAGAGCGCCGCCCTGTCACGGCGGAGGTCGAGAGTTCGAGTCTCTTCTGGGTCGTTACAGCTTAGCTGTAATGAATTAAATATGGGATCTTAGCTCAGCTGGGAGAGCATCTGCCTTACAAGCAGAGGGTCATAGGTTCGAGCCCTATAGGTCCCATAGATTATGGATGGATTCCCGAGTGGCCAAAGGGGGCAGACTGTAAATCTGTTGGCACCGCCTTCGAAGGTTCGAATCCTTCTCCATCCACTTAAATGCCGATGTGGCTCAATTGGCAGAGCAGCTGATTTGTAATCAGCAGGTTATCGGTTCGAGTCCGATCATCGGCTTTTAACATTTAATAACGCGGGGTGGAGCAGTCTGGAAGCTCGTCGGGCTCATAACCCGAAGGTCATAGGTTCAAATCCTGTCCCCGCTACTTATGCCCAGATAGCTCAGTTGGTAGAGCAGAGGACTGAAAATCCTCGTGTCGCTGGTTCGATTCCGGCTCTGGGCATGTTTTAATGTAAAACATGCGAACGGCTGGTTAGAAAAAGCCTGAGTATTAATTAATTTAATATGGGGTATTAGCTCAGTCGGTAGAGCACTTGACTTTTAATCAAGTTGTCCGGGGTTCGAATCCCCGATGCCTCACTTTTTAAGTGGATCAGATAAATTCCCATTTATTGCTCAAGGCAGTAGGTGGGAATTTTGTTTTATATCTGTGCGAGTATAGTATAAAGGAAGACGGTTACGTTGTGATTCAGCGTAACCGTCTTTTTTATATCATAGAAAATTACGTACTGACGAACGAATCAGCAGAGCCATCGAGTAGGATTTCAATGGTAGGAGTATGTCAATGCGATAAAAAAAATATTATGGACATTTTCGACAAAATTAGAGCATAGCTGTACAGTATTAAGACTTTATCATAAGAATGAGCAGGAAATCTGTTATGATCAGGATTACTAGGAAGACAATAGAGATGGTCATAGAATAGATATTCTGGATCTGGTTTGGATTCTGCGGATCACATTTGATCTGAACATGCTTTCCGGGGGCTTTGCCAAGGCGTAAAAACTCGATTCGGTCAGCTGTGTAATTTTGTTCCTTGTAGGTGTAAGAGTACTTCACATAGTTATGATAATTGGAACTATGAGGCTTGTTAGGATTATTTGAGCGGCTGACAGATGATATAACAGCATCTACAGGTACGTAATCATGATATTTTATGGCGGAACAGATAGTTATTGCCAGAAAAAAAACAGTTCCAATTACGCAGCAGCCCAGAATAACCGGTAAAATTTGTCGGGCTTTTGGATTTACGGTGACACTCATGATTTTTCTCCTTTCTTGGTTGATAGTCTGATAATTTACGGGGGATTAATTATAAATGATTTCGAATGATCTCGAAAATTTATAATTGATGAACATTATAGCATAGTACAGCAGAAGGGAAAAGTGCTTATGAAGAGAAAAAGTGCGTCAAAAAAATTGCTGCCGCTGATGCTGATCCTGATGTTGATCTTAGGAATCAGCATGCCAGCAAATGTAGTTGAAGTCAAAGATACTTCCCAAAATATATACAATGTTGTCCAGAACAGTGACGGAACTTATACGATCACAGTAAAAGACGGAAATGCTTATAAAAATCTGGAAACCGGAAAGGTTGCACTGTTTTCTGCAAAGGAAATGGGAACAGATACAGATATTGCATTAAAAGTCCAGAATATCACAAAGGTGAAGCTGTCCGGTTCTGTTGCTGTTACGATTCCGGATGTAAGCTGTAAGCTGGATGCCGGATTCAGCTGGGGAAAGATAGAGGTAAAGCATTTTATTGCGTCAGTTACAGGAAAAGCTGATTTCGAAGGCGGACTTTATATAAGTGGCGTGAATTCAGAGCAGCAGATCAAACATGCAAGTGGAACTATGGAAACAGTCAGCGATGTACTTGAACTGGGACGAGTTCCTATAAAGCTTGGTACAACTGGTCTTTCTGCAGATCTGGTGGTTTCTCTGTTTTATGATGTGTCCGGGCAGTTTGTTGTGAAATATTCCGTTGAAGCAACTGGCGGATATGAATTCAAAGATGGAAATGGAAGATTTATCCATGATTTCAGTCAGACTTTGACACCGGTCACAATAGAAGGATCTGCGAAATGCGGTCTTCAGTTTGGATTAAATCTGACTGCATTGGAGACATGGGATCTGGCAGGAATTGATATTAAGGTAGGACCTGCGGCAAAGGCAAGCGTATCCTATACAGTTCGTGATGCCGGAAATGTGCTTTGTTCTGATGTAAGAACCTATATTTACGCAGCGGGTGAGTTGAATCCGGATACGGTGGTCGGAAAGTTCCTGAAAACGGTATGGCATTATACGTTGTCCAAGGATTTTCTGTCTGATGATGACGATAATCCACTAAAATTGAAGGTTCATTTTGAAAATGGAACACTGGTAGATAAATGTACAGTCGGAGCCGGAAGCATTGAGGGAAGCGTTTTGGATTCAAACAGTAAAGCTCCTGTAAAAAATGCCAGCGTGGAAGCATATTCCGGAACAGTCAAGGTTGAAAAAACTTTCACGAAAGAAGATGGAACTTATTCATTTAATGATCTTGATGAAGGAACCTACAAAATTGTTGTCACAGCAACCGGTTACCAGAAATATGAGAGCAGTTCCATGGAAGTATCAGCGAACCAGATCACATACGCAGAATCTTTCCTGATGGTATCCAGAGCAGAAGCCGGAGATGGTGAGCTGAGTGGAAGATTTATTCATTCCATGACCGGTGGAAATATAGAAAATGTAACTTATGAATTACGTAAGGGCTGGGATAATGTGATCGGAGAGACTGTGAAAGAAGGCGTATCAGCAGATGGAACCTATACGTTGACCGTGCCAGCCGGAAACTATACGCTGAATGCAAGCAATGAAGATTTTGTTTCTGCCCATATCAATGTTGTAGTTCAGGCAAATGCATGCAGTGAACGTGATGTAACAATGTCACCGACCAATATCAGTGCAGGAGATGAGGGACTTCTTCAGATCGTGCTTACATGGGGAGAAACTCCGCGAGATCTGGATTCTCATCTGCTGGGACCTGCTAATGAAAACGGAGATGACTACTTCCATGTATACTATAGGGATAAAAATGCATATTCAGAGGATGGAGATGTAATAGCAAATCTGGATCTGGATGATACAAGCAGCTATGGACCGGAAACAACAACCATATACAAAGGCTTCACCGGAAGAAAATATAGCTTTTATGTATACGATTATACAAATGGTGAAGATGATGCGAGTACAGAATTATCTGCTTCGTCAGCCAAAGTAACCGTTTACCGGGGTGGAAAACAGATCTACCAGGCAAATGTACCGGTTAACAGGGAAGGATACCTGTGGCATGTATTTGACTATGATGTGCAGTCAAACAAGCTTATGCCAGTCAATACCTTTGTATATGATTATGAAGTGCCGGAAGCAAATGCAATGGAAGATAATTCAGGCATTATTTCAGAAACAGAAGCCCTTGAGATCATCCGAAACAGTGAAAAGAAAGTTGAAGAAGAGAGCAGCGAGGAACTCAATATGAGTTCTGAAGAAGGAAAGACGGACGATAATACTGAGGAAGAGATATTTGATGATTCCAGTGAAGAGCCGGAGATATCAGAAAGTGGTGATACGGCTGAAGTAATTGAGTTTCCGAAGGACTCTGAAACGGAAGAAGAAAATGACGGAACAGAAGAGGATAGTGAGCGTGCGGAGGAGCTGCCGGTGGAAGATATTTATGAGGGATCAGAGGAGTTAGGTCTGGCAGGATAAAAATGTACTGTGATCGAACAGATCTCGCTGTTTGTGGCAGTACGCATATTCGGGCCCCATATGCCGGCACCGGAGGTAACGATGTTGTGCATAGTCCCCTTTTTCAGGTAGCCGCAGGAATTTTCCCAGATCAGGCCGGTGATGATGTTCAGAGGGAACAGCTGGCCGTCATGAGTATGGCCGCAGAGATCAAGGTCTGCGCCTGCGGCTGCCACTTCATCCAGCTGACCGGGCTGATGATCCATAAAAATAATCGGGAGTGTTTTGTCAAGGTAGGCTGTAAGCTGGTCAGGATCCTTACGGGTATCGGACATTTTTCGGCAGCGTGAAGGATCCTTACGGCCTGTCAGATAAAACCGTTTATCTATGAGGACGGTTTCGTCATCGAGAAGCCGGATGTTGGCAGATTCCAGAAAATTCCGCATTCTGGGATCATCATAATCTTTTTTTGCATTGCGGAAGGTAAAACCGGCCAGAATCGGTTCGCTGAGATCATGGTTGCCCCAACAGGCATAAACGCCGTATCTGGATTTCAGCGAACGGAGAATGGCCGCTGTTTTTTTCGGGTTTTTGATCCCTTCATATTCGTTATCAAAAATATCGCCGGCAATACAGATCAGATCCGGATCTTCGGCGTTGATCTTTTTTACAAGAAGTCCGGCATGTTTTTCTCCGATACTGTAACCGAAATGAATGTCTGCGAGCAGGACGATCTTCAGGGAGTCCTTTCCCTTCACCTGCTTGTCTATTTTCACATCATAAGTTTTTGTCTTAATATTCCACTGATTAAAAATCCCATAGAGACTGACACCAATGATCAGAAGGGTGCAGACAGCGCCTGTGACTACGAAGGCTTTCCTGGAATACATCCAGGCCGGATGAAGCGTATGCTTCAGGATCAGTCTGCAGAGATCTGTAGTTACGATTACGATCAGGATGTAAAGAAATGTTCCCTGAAAATAATTTGCCGTATTTTTCAGGAAGCGATGGAGCGCAGGGGGCTTCCGGATGAGAAAACAGGTCAGAAGAGAAGTGGACAGAAAAATATAAACACCTGCAAAGCATGCCCGGAACGCAAAGGTCTGGAAAAAATGAGTACAGGCACCCATCCACAAAATCATCCAGCGGACGATATAAATATTAATGAGAATATATAATGGTGCGAGAAAGATGGCAAGCATGGTGTGTGATACCTCCATTCGTGGCAAGCAATAAGCGGTGAGCAGGACTGATCGCTGCAGATACTTTTTGGATTGATACATAGCATTTCCATAAATTACTGCAGCATGTTCGGAATAACTTTTTTTGATGCATTGATTCATAGAACTGCTATAGTATACAGCAAATAATAATTTTTGGCAAAAGAACATATATTAGGAAAAAGAACGCTTATGGTGCTTTTTATGAAAAAATATGCGCTTCTTCGATATTGTCTGGTGTTTTTAGCAATTGTTCTTCCTTATTTTTCGGCGGCAACCATTAATGGACCGGAGAGGGTCCTGGCAGAGAGGGTGCCGGATATGGAAGAATATCTCCCGGTCATTGTTTTTTCGCAGATTTCCCCGGATATGAAAAAAGAAACCATAAAGGCGCAGACTGTGATCGCACGGTCGAATATTCAAAGGTGGCTGGGCGAGGGGAAAAATCTGGCAGAGATCCTGAGGGAAAACGGAAGTACAGAGGAAGTCTGGAGATATTTTTTTGCAGAAAAAAGGCAGATCTATGAGCAGGCAGCAAAAGAGACGGATGGACAGGTACTTACATATGAAGGAAAAGTGAGGCTGACTCCCTGGCATAAGAGAAGCGCAGGGAAAACCCGCAGCGGGGAAGAAGTTTTTCATGATGAGGCGTATACATATCTGAAATCGGCAGATAGCAGTGCGGACAAAAAATCTCCGGATCGTATAAAAATCGTGGAAATTCCTGCGGAGCAGCTTTCCGGGGAGCTGAAGATCAAAAAACGGGACAGTGCCGGTTATGTGACAGAGCTTACGATTGGGGAAACACTCCTGGAGGGAGAAAGCTTTGCAGCGGGAATGGGACTGGAATCCGCGAATTTCAGTTTGAAGAAAAAGGATGATATTTATTATCTGCGAGTGCGTGGCAGCGGTCATGGTGTGGGATTTTCCCAGTTTGGTGGAAATGAGATGGCAAAAAACGGAAGCAGTGCGGAGGAGATCCTGAAAAAATATTTTCCGGAGATGGAGCTGAAAGCTGAGGATTAAAGAAAGTCAGGCATCCGAAGCAACGTCTGATAAAAAAATATTCAAAAAATGAATAGACAGCCATATTCTGGACACTCTATAGATATAGAAATGGTGACCGAAACGGCAGCTTTACTGTTTTTTCTGTTACTGAAAATGAACATATCAGACAGAGGTGGAAAGAATATGAAAAGTAAAATTGTGAGAGGTATTATCAACGGAGGTGTTCTGGCAGCAGTGGCGGCACTTGGGATTACTGTTTATCAGCTTGGAACAAAGCCCATCGCAGAAAATCCCCAGGAGGAAAATTCTGTACAGGTAGAAGAGACCGGGCTGGAAGAGGAGCTTTCGGACGGGGAAAACGCAGAGGATGCGGCAGCTGCCGGAGATGGCTGGCAGGATGTAGCACAGGATGAGATCTCTGATGGAGAAACCGGAGATGAAGCAGGTCTGTCAGGAGCTTCAGAAGCCGGAGCAGATGGAGTGACAGGAAGCATCCGTGAGACTGCAGGAAGTGGTACAGCCGAAAATGCAGCGGCAGATGCAGATAATGGAAGTGGTACGGATGATAGGAGCGTGTCTGCGGCGGCAGGTGCAGACAGAAGCCGCACAGATGGCACTGGAAATACAGCAGATAATGCCGGAAATACATCGGCAGAGGGAGCGGTGAATAACGGAGCTGGAGCTTCCACAGATACCGCAGAGACCTCAGCTGTCGGAATTGCGGCACAGGCTTTGGATTTTACGGAGGATTCCATTATGGAATGGCCGGTCAGAGGAACGGTTCTTGTGGATTACAATATGGATGAAACCGTATATTATCCGACTTTGGATCAGTATCGTGTGAGCTCTGCCATTGCTTTGCAGGCAGTGGAGGATGCGCCGGTGTATGCGGCGGCTGATGGTCAGGTGCTTTCTGTTGTGCAGGATGCCTGCACGGGAACGACTGTGACTATGGAGTTGGGAAATGGTTATCAGGCAGTATACGGGCAGCTGAAGGACCTTACTGTGGCAGAAGGTGACACAGTAAAGGAGGGTGAAGTGATCGGAAATATCAGTGCACCTACCAAATATTATTCTGTAGAAGGCCCGAATCTTTATTTTGCAATGAAAAAGGATGGCGTGCCGGTAGATCCGTTTGAATATCTGGAATGACAGGGAAAACCGAAAAACAGATATGCCGGGGAGATTTTTGGAAACAGAGTATGGAGGATACGGGATGGGAGGTATATGCATCCCGTATCCTCTGCGTTGTGAAGCGTATTAGTGAGAACGGAGTGAGCAGTAATAAAAATTTTCATTTACATAGGAAAAGAATCTTTTTTACAGGAAAGAAACCGTGTATAATCTATATTATAAATATGCATACAAGGACAGATATAACAGGACAAAAGAAGAGGTACATAAGTTATGAACATTAATGAAATAGCCAGGCTTGCCGGAGTTTCCAGAGCTACGGTATCCAGATATTTGAATAATGGATATGTCAGCAGTGAAAAAAAGGAAGTCATCCGCAGGGTGATCCAGGAGACAGGCTATCAGCCATCCTCCCAGGCACAGACACTGCGGACCAAAAAAACCAGTCTCATCGGTGTCATCCTTCCAAAGATCAATTCAGATACCATAAGCCGTGAGGTGACAGGGATCAGTGATATTCTTACACGGAGAGGATATCAGCTCATTCTGGCCAATACCAATAATGATGTGGAAGAAGAGCTGAAATACCTTTCTCTGTTTAAAGAACGTCAGGTGGACGGAGTGGTTTTTATTGCTACCATGTTTACCAGAAAGCATAAACAGATGCTGAAGGATTATAAGGTACCGATCGTGATCCTGGGACAGCATCTGGACGGATATCCATGTATTTATCAGGATGATCATAAAGCAGCTTTTCAGGTCACGGAGAAGCTGGCGGAGAAGGGGAAAAAGTTTGCCTATATCGGCGTTACAGATAAGGACGAGGCAGTTGGTGCCTGCAGGAAAAAGGGTTTTATGGATGCTATCCATAAAGCTAAGCTGGAGGTCGTGCCGGAGAGGATGAAGATCGGAAGCTTTACCATGGATTCCGGGTATGAGATGGCGAAGGAGCTTTTTGAGGAGGAGCCTTCCATAGATTCTCTTGTGTGTGCTACGGATACTATGGCGGTGGGAGCCATGACTTATTTGAAGGAGATCGGGCTTCGCATTCCCGAGGATGTTCAGATCGCAGGGATTGGGGATGGAGTTCCGGGTAAGATCGTGGAACCGAAGCTGACAACGGTACATTTTTATTATAAGACCAGCGGAATGGAGGCAGCAGCCATGCTGGCTGATCTTATTGAGAACGATACCGGGATCAGCAAGGAAATAAAAATGGGATGTGAGCTTGTGGAACGGGAATCTCACAGGTAACAGAGAATATCCTCGCAGACAGAGGAAGAAATTATAAGTTATTGTGGAACAGGAGCAGATCTTTTGGGAGAAAAAGACCTGCTTCTTTTGGTGTGGTGCTGTGTTATGGCTGAGCAAACACAGAAAAATGCCAGATTTTTTCTGCGATGTCCTGACTGGTTTGTCTGTTTTGCATCTGTTCTTATGGAATATGTACAATTTTGACTGAAGAAATTTGTGCGATGTTGCGGATTTACAAATAATAATGCAGTAGTTATAATACAAGTAAGATGTGAGAACGATTCCACATAAGAACACAAGCAATAACATAAAACATACCATTGAAAAGTGCTGAAATCATCAAAAAGCTTAAAAAATGGAAAAATTACCGTCCCTTGTATGAATGGATGTATGAAATCAATCTCATAAATAAATGAAAAACAATGGATCAGAGATAATAAATCCCGGGAAGCTGAAGAAAGAACAGACAGATCTGATCCGAAGAAAGGGAAAGAAGAAAGAGATGACTGTCCGGGAACAGTAGCAGAAAAGGAGGAAGGACATGGATTACAGAAAGACAGCACAGGAAATCTATGATCATGTAGTAAAGAAAGAAAACATCATTTCCGCGGCGCACTGTGCAACAAGGCTTCGTCTGGTCATTGCGGATAATGACAAGGCGGATAAGGAATATATAGAGAACATCGACGGTGTGAAGGGCGTGTTTTTCGCACAGGGACAGATGCAGATCATCCTGGGAACAGGAGTTGTAAACAAGGTTTATGATGAATTTATCCAGATCGCCGGAATATCAGAGAGTAGTAAGGATGAGCTTAAGAAGGTGGCAGCATCCAAGGCTAATCCGATACAGAGACTGATCAAGACACTGGGAGATATTTTTGTCCCGATCATCCCAGCTATCGTAGCAAGCGGATTTTTGATGGGAATCATGGAAGCCCTGAACTTTATGGTAAACAACGGCTTCCTGAATATTAACACCAATGGTTCCATTTATGTATTTGCACAGCTTTTCAGTAACACAGCGTACACATTCCTGCCGATCCTCATCGCTTACAGTGGTGCAAAAGTATTCGGCGCCAACCCTTACCTTGGTGCGGTTATCGGTATGATCATGATTCATCCGAATCTGCAGAACGCCTGGACAGTTGCCACGGAAGGCGTACAGGCCACACAGAAAGTATGGTTCGGACTTTACTCCATTGACATGGTTGGATATCAGGGACATGTAATCCCGGTTATCATTGCAGTCTGGGTACTGGCACAGATTGAGAAGAGACTTCATAAAGTCGTACCTGCAATGTTCGATCTTTTTGTAACACCGCTTGTCAGTGTTTTTGTAACCGGCTATCTTACACTTTCCATTATCGGACCGATCTTCGTAACAGTTGAGAACGGACTTCTGGATGGGATCCAGTGGCTGATCGCACTGCCATTTGGAATCGGAAGCTTTATCATGGGTGCCTTTTATGCACCGACTGTTGTTGCTGGTGTTCATCACATGTACACTATCATTGACCTTGGACAGCTGGCCAAATTCGGCGTTACCTACTGGCTGCCACTTGCATCTGCAGCTAACATTGCACAGGGTGGTGCAGCTCTTGCTGTAGGCCTGAAATCCAGAAATCAGAAGATCAAATCCATGGCTGTTCCTTCTGCCTTAAGCGCATGCATGGGAATCACAGAGCCGGCAATCTTCGGTGTAAACCTCCGCTTCGGAAAGCCGTTTATCATGGGCTGCCTGGGTGGTGCATGCGGAGCACTTTTTGCCTCCATTAGCAGTCTTGGTGCCACAGGAACAGGTGTTACCGGTATCTTCGGAATCCTGCTGTGCCTGAATAATCCAGTTGGTTATATCCTGATGTTTGCCATCGCATTTGGTGTGGCTTTTGTGCTTACTTGGATGTTCGGATATAAGGATGAGGTACAGGAAACAGCTGAAAAAAATATTGAAGCAGAGAAAAAATCAGATGCTCCGGCAGAAATTGCCCAGGAGAAAACTTCAGAGACAGGTGCACAGACCCTCTACAGCCCGCTTGAGGGAACTGCGATCCCGCTTTCAGAAGTAAAGGATGCAACCTTTGCATCTGAAGTCCTTGGAAGGGGCATGGCAGTGATTCCGTCCAAAGGTGAAGTAAAAGCACCCTGTGACGCTACGGTTTCTACAATTTTTGACACAAAGCATGCCATCGGGCTTGCAACAGAAAGTGGTCTGGAGCTGCTGATCCATATCGGCGTTGACACTGTTGAGCTTGGCGGTAAATTCTACACCGCTCATGTAAAGGACGGTGACGTGGTCAAAAAAGGCCAGACACTGATCACCTTTGATATGGATGCTATTAAGGCAGCCGGCTATGATGTGACCACACCGCTGATCGTAACCAATACCGATGATTATGAAGAAGTAAAAATGCTTGCAGAAGGAACAGTAAATAATGGTTCTGAAGTACTGGAGGTAAAATAAAATGAGTTCTCTGACCAAGGTCCTTGCAGAGGAAGTGCGAAAAATCGAGGAAACGGCAGCAGTTGATAGGACGATGCAGACAAACCGTTTGACCCATCATCTGATGCCGCCTGTGGGATGGCTCAATGACCCGAACGGATTATGCTGGTACAAGGGAAGATATCATGTGTTTTTCCAGTATTCTCCGTTTGAGGCCAACGGTGGACTGAAATTCTGGGGACATTACTCCAGTGAAGATATGATCAGCTGGAGATATGAAGGGGTTCCGCTTCTGCCGGACAGCATTTATGACTGTCATGGTGTTTACTCAGGCTCTGCGATTGCGGAGAAAGATAAGCTTCATCTTTTCTACACAGGAAACATCAAGATGGATGGAGATTATGATTATATCAATAACGGAAGACAGTCCAGCACTCTTCATGTGGAGAGTGCGGACGGCCTTCATTTCGGAACAAAGGAGGTTGCAGTTTCCTGTGAGGATTATCCGGAGAATTACACCTGCCACATCCGTGACCCGAAGGTCTGGAAGGAGGGGGAAGAGTACCGGATGATCCTTGGCGGCCGTCAGAAAAGCGACCAGGGCGCCGTACTTTTTTACAGATCCGAAGATCTGAAGAACTGGAAATTTGACAGTGAGCTTACTACAGAAAAGGCATTCGGATACATGTGGGAGTGCCCGGATTTTTTCACTCTTGAGGGACAGGAGGTGCTTTCTGTATCTCCCCAGGGACTGACCAGAGAAGAGTTCCGTTTTCAGAACATCTATCAGTCCGGATACTTTATCCTGAAGGATGGAAAGCCGGAGGAAAAAGCTTTCCGGGAATGGGACCACGGCTTTGATTTCTATGCACCCCAGACATTCCAGGATGGAAAGGGCAGACGGATCCTGATCGGCTGGATGGGAATGCCGGATGCAGATGAGGAGTATGTGAATCCTACAGCAGAGAGCGAAGGCTGGCAGCATTGCCTGACTGTTCCAAGGGAAGTTACGTATAAAAACGGAATGCTTTATCAGTATCCGGTGGAAGAACTGAACGGGCTGAGAAAGACTGGCGTTTCTGTCAGCGGTTCCAGTGCGGAGATTCCGGTGAATGGACCGTTTGATCTGGATGTTCAGGTAAAAGGTGAGCAGGGTAAAGTGAGCCTTGGGGAAAATCTCTTCCTGGAATATCAGGACGGAGATGTGATCTTAACTCTCTCCGAGAAGGCCGGTGCCGGACGTAAAGTACGTAAGGCGCATGTTCCGTCTGGTGTGATCGAAAGCATCAGAGTTCTTGCGGATACTACAGCTGTGGAAATCTATGTGAATGGCGGAGAGGTTGTTTTCTCTTCCAGATATTATCCGGAAACGCAGGAACAGACTGTGAAGGTGGAGGCTGTGGAGTGTGATGGGAAGATTTATGTGCTGAAGAATTATGTGATGGAGTAGGCTGGGCTTATTAATCGGGAAATACAGCAAGATCAGAATACGAATACCTATAGAGCAGCTATGCAGTGAATTCCATATTCACAGAAATAAGAAATGACCGTATAATAAAGCAGGTGGGAAAATCCGCAGCCGGAATCCCGACCTGCTTTATCTTTGTTATAAGTGAAATACATGAATTGTGCCGGCTGCTTGAGTATAGAAGGATGGCTGCTGAAGAAATGTTGGTGGCTGTCTTTACATAGAAAGAATGCGGCCGACTGGATGTTTGTTTTACAGGAGAGGAAATATCACGGAAGACAGATCACACTGTCCAGAAAAGTGTTCAGATATTTGTTTTACAGGAAGGCACATATCAGGGTTGATGTTACTGAAGATGTACTGGCATTTGGCATTGTATTGCATAAATTTTTTACAGAAGAGGAGACTGCTATGAACTATACATACATCGTGCAGTGTGCAGACGGCACACTTTACACTGGGTGGACAAACTGTCTTGCCAGGCGGATGAAAGCCCATAATGAAGGCAAGTCAGGTGCCAAATATACCCGGGCCAAGCGGCCGGTGAAGCTGGTGTATTATGAGGGCTTTGCCACAAGGGAAGAGGCCATGAGCCGGGAGTACCGGATTAAGCAGCTGACCAGGGAGAAGAAGCTGGAACTGATGAAGTTTTGAATTTTGATAAACATTTTGATATTTCAAAAGGCTTCAAATGTGTGGAGCATTATGCAGCGGAACTGAAAGATAAGGATATGTATGTTCTGCTGAATCCTATTGGTATCTCAGCATAACAACTGAATCAAAGGTATCCCCATTGTCGATCCACTGACAGCTGCCATCATTTTTTTCACAGATATCTTCAATTATGGACAGGCCGAATCCATGGTTGAGGATATCTTTTTTTGATGTTTTGTGGTTGAATGGTCGTGCCGGATCTTTGCTGTTTTGCATGTGGACAGTAAGAAAACCGGCGGACATTTTTGATGTTACAGAGATAAACGGTGCTTCAGAACCGGAAGCGTTGCAGCTTTCTATTCCATTATCCAGCAGGTTGAAAAATATACTGCTCAGTTCCGAAGAGGGAATATTGGATTTCTCCGGAAGAAGAACCTCGTAGGTAACTTTGATATTTTTCTGCATGGCAAGAAATCTTTTGTCCGCAAGGATGGCGTTGATCAGGCTGTCCTGGCAGATGGGATGGAAACGTTCTCTCTGAAAATCATCGGTGATGGCTGGCAGGTAGTCCTGGATTTTATCATATTCGTTCGTTTTCAGGTAATTCTGAAGTGTCTGCAGTTTCCGGATGGTAGCCTGTTGGAACGCCAGAGTCTCCTGCTTTCTGGAAACAAACAGCTGCTCCTGTTCTTTCTGTAATTGTTCCTGCTTCTGAAGAGCCTGAAACTTTGCCTCTTCCTGAGCATTTTTGAGCGATCGTCTGGCAAGAAGGTAGATCCTGCGGTAAGTGAGGGCCAGAAAAAAGAGAAGCATTATCTGGCAGAACAGAGCATATTCCTGTAGCAGAGCTCCCAGGAAAAGAGATGCCTGAACACAGAAAAGTTCTATAAAAAGAATAGTAAAGCCTCGTTTCATAAAGTCCTCTTTTCCGGCGGAAGTTCTGAAAGAATTGTTTCCAGATATACATCTGCCTCAAGATATTTTTGGGTGCGGATCAGATAATTCAGTGAAAAGAGATGGTTTTCCATATCGTGATTCCATTTTCGCACAGATTGATATTCTTGTTCCATTTCGGTTGTATATTCCAGCTGTTTCTGAAGAAAACTCATCTGCTGAACCAACAGTTCGTGTCTTTTTTCTCTGAGAGAAATGTTGTGAAAAGCCCTGGCTATGATCAGACAGCAGAGAAGATTGAGAAACCAGTATAAAATGATCAGCCATTTTAACCAGGGAGAATTTTTACGGTATAGCAATATTCCCACAAGAAGTGAAGACGCCTGTACGGGAAAAAGAAGCTCAGCAATGGTAGTCAGCTGAATACTGTGGGAATAATTCCGGATTAGTGGAACCAGTTTTTTAATAAACAGCAATGCAACGAAGAAATCTATGATTATTAAAAAAAGCATTTCACCAGATGTATAAAGCAAATTATAACGAAACGATTCTTCGTGGTGTATAAGAGTGTAAATCGGCAGGGCAAACGTTGCAGCGATATTTTCAGAAATTGCCAGAATACATATTAAGATCAGAAATATGGAAATCTTTTTATTCAGAGGATCTGAAAAATAAAGAATTGTCAGGAGAAGGAGTGTCAACTGGATAAGCCAGGAGCCCATACTGGGAAACCAATATTTTGACATAAAGGCAGCTGTTATGGGCAACATAAATGAGACAAAAAAACGGCTACGGTTTTTGGGAAAAAAGCTCCGGGATGGCGTAAGGATACCAGTGCAAAATCGGACACAGATATAGGAAGTTATGAAAGAACTCGGAAGAAGAGTGTATAAAATAAATTTCAGAAACTGTGGCATGAGAGTACCTTCTTTCTTGGAAATGTTATAGGATATCAGAGCAAAATACGAAAGTCAGTCTTTCGGAATCACAGCATCAGCAGAGAAAAAGATTTTTTAATATCTTCATAATGTGCGCGGCTGACAGGAATCTGCTGACCGGTGTTCAATGTGATCTCTGTATGCTGGAGTTTGGAAACTGCATGAAGGTTCACGAGAAAACTTCTGTGGCAGCACACGAAAAAATCCGGCAGCTGTTGCTGGAGAACATTCAGTTTGTCTCTGACTGTATAGGTTTCTGTTCTGGTATGAACGGTTGTTTCACGAAGGTTCCGCTCCAGGTATAAAATATCATTTACCGGGATACGAAGGTGGGAGCGTTTGATCTTGATGATAAGATACAGTTCTTCATCTGTTTGGAGATTTTTAAGTGCGGCATCCAGTGCAGTCGGCAGATATTCGTTAAGTCGGTTTTTGTAAATGAAATAGGTGTGCTTCGTGGAATAAACATCGGAAGCATATTCCAGATACTGGCTGATAAAGATCAGCTGCGTCCGGGGATTCTCTCCATTTATCATCTGGCCAAGTTCAATTCCGGAAACCGTATCGTCACCCAGGGAGATATCCAGAAAAACGATATCATAAGGGCACCCCAGCTCCGGCAGAGAAGTCATAAACTCTTTTCCGGAAAGGAATGGATGCAGTTCATAAGGGACTTTCAGAATGGTTTCAATATTTTTCTTTATGATCTCTACAAAAATCTCACTGTCTTCGCAGATCGCAATCTTCAACATACGCATACTCCAGAAAATTATTCGGCTGCCTCAGGCAGCCGTGGTGTCGTTATATGTCAAATATACATGAAAATAATGGGAAAGTCCAGAGGAGAGAAATTTGTCGAAATGTTTTGATTGTATATTCGCCCATATTGTGCTAAAGTAAAGAAAAGCATTTCATTTCTATTGTTGATCTATACGGGTTCTTCCGTATCTGAAATTCATCAGCCATTCGGCTATTACAAAGAAATCTCAATGCTTAAATCACATGATCATGCAGGGAGATTTCCGGAGGATTCAATTCCAGATTCAGACCTGTCACTGGAGTTGAAGGCAGTCATGCTGAATATTAATAAAGGTCATAACCGGAAGCTGATGGAAACCTGCAGGACCCTTGAGGACTATGCGGAATACACTTTTCGTGTAAGAGAATACGCAGCAGAAATGCCACTGGATACAGCAGTAGAGCAGGCAATCACAGAATGTATCAGTGAAGGGATCCTGACAGATTTTCTGAGAAAAAACTGAGCGGAGATTATTAACAGTTAAATATAAATTATAAAATCATATAAGTACATGTTGAGTTTTATAAGATATTAGAGTGGAATATTATTGAAAGGAGTTGATGCTTTGAGTAAATATTATTCTATACATGAATCTTCAAAAATTATAGGCGTATCCGCCCAGACATTACGAAATTGGGATGCCAATGGA
>NZ_JAJCGR010000050.1:0-17605 GCF_020553125.1 Blautia sp. MSK20_18 | reverse complement strand
CTACGCTGTGCCGATGTTGTTTTATTTCTTCACTTTCTCAGTGATTCACTTCTGGCAAGGTGTCTGTATTCTTCGATACTCAGCGCACTACGCTGTGCCGATGTTGTTTTATTTCTTCACTTTCTCAGTGATTCACTTCTGGCAAGGTGTCTGTATGCTTCGATACTCAGCGCACTATGCGTTGCGATCTCTCGCTTTGAATCTCAGGCGAGGGGAGGCAGGCTGCTGGTGGTGACGTTAGCGGAGCCCCCGTCAGCGAGGTGAGGATAGCTGCTGCCACCGAGCGCACTGTTTGAGCGAAGCGAGTTTGCGCGAATGGCAGCAAACCGGCGCCGCAGCCGAGCAGGGGGCGCAGCGTGTCACCACCAGCAGCCTGCCTCCCCTCGCCGTCCCTTCACCAACCGAAGTACCACAGCCACCACTACCTCCCAGCCATCCAGCGCAGCGCCGATGGCCCAAAACCTCCCGAGCAGCCACCCCAATCTCTCACAACCGGGGCAGCCACCCTAAGCCACAACATCACAACATTCACACCATCCGATACAACTCCAAAACATCCTCCGTATAAACCCCAGGCCGCTCATAAACCACCAGCGGCCGCTCAACCCGGATCCTGGAATTCCCGCCCTTACAAGCCTCGATCAACACCATATTCGGCTCCTTATCAATAAAAGGATACACCAGCTGCATCCTCTTAGGCTCCAGCTTATACTTCGTCAAAGTCGCCATCAGCTCCACCAGCCGAAACGGCCTGTGCACCAGAAAAAACCGCCCCCGGTCCTTCAGGACCCGGGCAGCCTGACAAGCCACATCATCAAACGAACACAAAATCTCATGCCTCGCGATCGCCTTCGGAAGATGCGGATTCGTCAACCCATGCTGCCCGATCATATACGGCGGATTACACGTCACCACATCAAAAGAAGCCGCCCCAAAAATCCCGGCAGCCTCCCTGATATCACCCTCAACGATCCGAACCCTGTCCTCAAGACCATTATACCTCACACTACGGTCAGCCATCTCCGCACACTCATGCTGGATCTCCAGCCCCGTGAAATGCTCCCCATCCGTACGATCAGAAAGCAAGATCGGAATGATCCCCGTACCGGTCCCCATATCCAGCGCAACCTCACCCCTCTTCACCCGGGCAAAACCAGACAACAGAACCGCATCCATCCCAAAGCAAAACTTCTTCGGATCCTGGATCACAAACAACCCATTCTGAAGATCATCCACACGCTCACCGCAATAAACCAGATCACTTCTCATTCGGCTTCGAATCTCCCTTTTTAACCTCTTTCTCCTCGTGGTCAGCAGAACCACCCTTACCCTTTTTTCTCTTAGGGCGGAACCTCAGATCACGGACCGGAAACTCCTGGATCTCCTTCTCGTCATTCACCTCAACCACGATCTTAACCATCTGCCTGAGAACATTCACACTCTGGACCGTACCCGAAACACCCTGCGGCGTCGTTACCATATCACCGATACCCGGAAGATTCCGGTTCAGCTCCTCATAAGTCTCCTGCTCATTCTTCAGACAGCACATCAGACGACCACAGACACCAGAAATCTTCGTCTGGTTCAGAGAAAGATTCTGCTCCTTCGCCATCTTGATGGAAACCGGCGCAAACTCCGAAAGATACGTATGACAGCAAAGCGTCCTTCCACAGATACCAATACCGCCAAGGATCTTCGTCTCATCACGGACACCGATCTGACGAAGCTCGATCCTGGTCTTAAACACAGACGCCAGATCCTTAACCAGCTGCCGGAAATCAATACGGCCATCCGCTGTAAAATAAAACAGCACCTTGTTATTATCAAAGGTATACTCCGCATCGATCAGCTTCATATCAAGCTCATGCTCACGGATCTTCTTCTTACAGATCTTAAAAGCCTCTTTCTCCTTCTGGCGGTTCTCAGCCTCATGATCCTCGTCCTCCTTCGTTGCAACACGGAGAACCTCCTTCAGCGGATGGACCACTTCGTCCTCCTTCACGCTGCGCGGCTCCAGGACAACACGGCCATACTCCACACCACGGGCAGTCTCCACGATCACATGATCGCCGACCTTCACCTTATAATTCTTAGGATTAAAATAATAAATCTTACCAACGTTACGAAATCTGACTCCAACTACCTTTTCCATTCTATTTCTCCCTAATTGTCAGGAACAGGAGCTCCAGGGCAAGTTCGAGATTAACATTGGCACGGAGACGCACCTTCGTCTTCTCCAGTGCCTCAAGGATTTTTTCGATATTCTCATAAGAACGCTCGCTGGCCTGCTCTCTGATAAAATTAATCTCCTGTTTAAAAACCAGGTTGTCAATTTCCCTTGTTGCCTTAAACATCAGAACATCGCGGAACCAGAACTGGAAAATATCCAGATAATCATTGATATTATTCTTATCAGCAGTCAAAGTCTTGATCGCCTCTGTCAGCTCATAAACCTCCATGGAATTGGCATATTTCAAAATCTTCAGGGCATTGGCCGTCATATCCGCAAACTCCTGAGAAGTCGCAGCCTCCTTCGCCTTGCCGATACTACCCTGCGCATAAGACGCATCGATCTCAGCCTGATAATCCGGCACCTGAAGATGCTCCATCAGATATTCCTTCACAAGACTGTCATCCACCACCTTCAAATCCAGACGCACACATCTGGAACGGATCGTAGGAAGAAGACTGTCGATATTGCTTGTCAGCAGCATGATCACCGCATATTCCGGCGGTTCCTCGATAGTTTTCAAAATGGCATTCTGCGCCTGCACCGTCATCATCTCCGCATCCGGAATGATATAGATCTTATACGGACTGCAGTACGGCTTGATATCCACATCACGCACAACCTGGTCACGCACCTCGTCAATGCTGATGCTTCCAGGTTTCTCATGAGTTACTGTAATGATATCCGGATGATTCTTGCCGATCACCTTCTTACAGGAATCACAAGTCATACACGGTTCAGACTCTCCCGATTCACACTGCAGCGCTGCCGCAAAAGTCCCCGCAAGAAGCTTCTTGCCGGATCCCGGTTCCCCTGTAAAAATATAAGAGTGGGATACCTTCCCTGTCTCTATCGCATTCTTCAAATGCCTGATTATATCGTCATGGCCGATGATGTCATGAAATCCTGCCATAAGAATCACCTCTTTCTGCCTTTTGTGCCCTCCGTTATACCCGGCGGACATCTTTCAACTAATTATAACATAATCTTCTGTATAAAAAAAACTATTTTTCCTTATTGTACAGATTTTATATAATTTACGATCTCCTTCACACATTCATCCAGATTATGATTCTCAAAACGCTTCCATATACCTGCTTTAAGAATATTTTCCTCGGAAAAATCATTCTGGTCTGCAAGAAAACGCCTGCACATCTCCTCGTACTTCGGCACCTCCTGGGTCTTCTCCCTGGCAAGCGCACGCTCCAGACGCTCTCCGTCTTCCACCTCTATATAAATAGGCCACATCACTTCATTGCCGTAATACTCCCGGAGCCTCACAAAAGACTCCAGTGTACCGATCCCCAGATAGCTGTCATTACCCACAGACACCTGCCCGTCATCCGCAGTAAAATATGTCCACGGCCCGTAAACTGTCTGATAAGTACGCGCCTCGATCAGCTTCCCGTTTCTTCGGAACTCCTTCAGTTTATTCTCATCTGCAAAAAAATATTCTCTTCCGTTCTCCTCTCCATCCCGGATCGGACGGGTAGTATAGATCACAAGCCGCTTAAGCCCCAGCTCCTGATTCCCCTCCAGCTGTCTGTAAATACTGTCCTTACCGGAAGAGCTTTTTCCCATAATGTAAAAAATCTTTCCCATATGTCTCCTCTGCTGCATATGCGTTACTATACACGCTCTGATCCGTAATACACAGATCCGTCTGCTGCCACGCACCTCACATCTCATTTCTCACAACACACACCGTCTCACTGGTCTGGTCGCTCAGGCCCTGGACCTCAAAGCCCTGTTCCAGGTATCTTCTCACATTTTTTACGAAATGTCCAGAAATCTGTTCCCCCGGAACGATCAGCGGGATCCCCGGCGGATAAAGATACGCAAACTCCCCGGACGTCCGTCCGATACACTCATCCAGCGGACACCGCTCACTCTCCGCATCCATAGCCTGGGAAATTCGCATGATCTGCTTCATTTTTCCGTTTTTCAAAGGCTCCTTCTCCACAGCCTCTTCTCTGTATTTTAACGATTCACGGCGGTCGATTTCTTCAATAGCATCACAAAGCCGCTCAAAACCCTCCGCCGTATCACCCACAGCTGCCAGCGCCAGCACATAATTCTCCGCCTCCATCTCCATTTCCAGATGAAACTCCCTCCGGAGGATCTGATGCAGCTCCCGGCCGTTCAGCGAACTGTTCACAGTAGAAAGCAATATCTTGGATCTGTCAAAATCAAAAACCCTCTGGCACTCACAGGCCTGCGGCGTTACCAGCCGGATATACTTACACTCGGAAAGACGCCTGCGTGCTTTTTCCAGATTCTCCGTAAACACACGGAACATCTCATCCCCCTCACGCTCCAGCTTATCCATGCACGCATCAATGCTGCTCATAAGAATATAAGAAGGACTGCTGCTCTGATAGATTCCCAGAAAACGCTTCAGTTTTTCCCGGCTCACACGATCACTGCACAGGTGGATCACCCCCGTCTGGGTCAGACAGGGCAGCGTCTTATGCACACTGTTGATCACCACATCCGCACCAAGCTGCGCCGCAGACACCGGAAAATAATCCGAAAACCGAAAATGCGCCCCGTGAGCCTCATCCACGATCAGCGGCACACCATAGTGATGCGCGATCTCCGCGATCCTAGCCACATCCGACACGATCCCGTCATAAGTCGGCGAAGTGATCAGTACCGCCTGGATCTCCGGATTTTCCGCCAGATACATTTCCACACGGCCGGGTGAAATCCCTCCGTTTATCCCCAATTTCGGATCCTCATGTGGATAAATATACGTGGCACTCAGCTCCCGCAGATAAATTGCATGGTAAACCGCCTTATGGCAGTTCCTTGCCACCAGGATCTGTCCCCCCTTATCCACAGCCGCAGACACCGCCGCCAGGATCGCCCCGGAGCTTCCATTAATACTGTAAAAACTCTCCGGCACACCATAAAGCCGTGCGACATCCTCCTGCGCCCTTTTCAAAATATCCTCAGCATGATGCAGGTTATCAAACCCGTCAATCTCCGTAATATCACTCTCCACCGGAAAATCCCCCTCCACAGCCAGCGGATTCCTCTTATGCCCCGGCATATGAAACGGATAAAAATCACTCTTACCGTACGCTTCCAGTTTCTTGTATAATCTGTCTTCCATAGTTCGTCCTTTCAAAAAATCCACCTCTGTTACTTTCCCCATATCAATATCATAGTTAGTTTCATTATACCTGAAACGAATTTTTCTGTCACTGACGATTATCCATATTTCAGATTTTTGCATCTAAGTCGGATGTATACCGTGGTAAATTTTCGCAGTAAACAGGTTGACAAAATATCATCTCGCACATATAATAATTTCAGAATCAAAAAACACTTTGTGTTTTTGTAAGGACGGCGTTGCGACGGCGTTCTATTTTTTTGCTAAAAAACAAGGAGGGGCTATCACCAGACGATATTCCCCTCCATTTTTATCACATCTCAGCAAAATCGATCCTCAGCTCCTCATAGATTCCCACCTTGATCGAATCCTGAAATGTATACTGCTCCGTATCCTCATTTTCAAAATCATACACCATTACCAGCTTCTTCACAGGATCCACGATCCAGTACTCTCTCACACCGGCAGTCCTGTATTTAAACAGCTTGGTATAATAATCCATACGCCTGCTCGCCGGAGAAACGATCTCGATGATCCAGTCCGGAGCCCCCTTGCATCCCCTGTCATCCAGCTTATCCGGATCACAGATAACAGAAACATCCGGTTCCACATAAGTATTCGTCTTCTCATCCAGATACACCGCAAACGGTGCGGCAAACACCTCACATTTCCCCTTGTTAGAATCTATATAGTTACCTATCTTTCTGGACAAGATACTTGAAATCCTCTGATGCATCGTATTCGGCGGCGCCATATAATAAATATGTCCATCGATCAGTTCCGCTCTTTCACCCTCCGGCAAAGCATAAATATCCTCTATCGTATAAATTCTTTCCCTCAACAGCGGCATATCTCCACTCCTCTCAAAAGCACCCGACAGATCATACACCATCATTCCGATCTGCACTCATACCCCTGCAGCAGCTCCATCCGAAGCCTTCCCCGCAGGCTCACACCTTAAACCGGTACCCCACACCCCAGATCGTCTCAATATACTGAGGCTTGGCCGTATTAAACTCGATCTTTTCACGGATCTTCTTGATATGCACCGTAACCGTAGCGATATCACCCACAGACTCCATATCCCAGATCTCCCGGAAAAGCTCCTCCTTTGTAAAAACCCTGTTCGGATTCTCAGCCAGAAAAGTCAAAAGATCAAACTCCTTGGTCGTAAACGTCGTCTCCTCACCATTGACCCACACACGCCTGGCCGTCTTATCGATCTTAATACCACGGATCTCGATCACATCATTCTTATGCACATTGGAACCAACCAGCCGGTTATAACGCTCCATATGCGCCTTCACACGTGCAACCAGCTCACTTGGGCTGAACGGCTTGGTCATATAATCATCCGCACCAAGACCCAGTCCCCGGATCTTATCGATATCATCCTTCTTGGCCGAAACCATAATGATCGGCGTATTCTTCTCCTCACGGACCTGCCGGCAGATATCAAAGCCATCCACCTCCGGAAGCATCAGATCCAGGATGATCAGATCAAACTCCTCCTTCATGGCACGTACAAGCCCCGTATCACCACGGTTCTCGATCTCCACCTCAAAACCCGAAAGCTCCAGATAATCCTTCTCCAGATCCGCGATCGCTTCCTCATCCTCTATGATCAAAATCCTACTCATTCATCGGCACCTCCTGATATTTTCTGAGAACAAAATACATGATCGTTCCGATCCCCAGCCGGCTTATGGCCCAGACCTTTCCACCATGATCCTCCATGATCTTCTTTACGATGGAAAGTCCGATACCGCTTCCTCCCTTGGAAGAATTTCTGGAAACATCGGTACGGTAAAAACGGTCAAAAATATACGGCAGATCCTTGGCGGCAATACCCTTGCCGTTATCCTCGATCTCCACCTGGATAAAATCACCCACATCCTTCACCCGAAGCTGGATGATCCCCCTTGGCTTCTCCATATACTTAATGGCATTACTCACGATATTATGGATCACACGGCGGATCTGCTCACCATCCGCAATAACCTGCACACCCTTCTCCACATAATTGGCATACACAAGCTCGATCCCCCTGGTCTCCATCTCAAGCCCAAGCTCCTCCGCACAATCCGAAAAATAATCCTCCACATTCAGCTTGCTGAACGTATACGGAATACGGTTGGTATCGATCTTGGAATAAAAGGTCAGCTCATTGATCAGATGATCCATCTCATTGGTCTTATTATAAATGGTACGCACATACCGGTCCATCTTCTCCGGCGTATCCGCCACACCATCCATGATTCCCTCCACATAACCCTTCACCGCAGTGATCGGCGTCTTCAGATCATGGGAAATATTGCTGATCAGCTCCTTATTCTCCTTATCCATCAGGATCTTCTCTTCCGTGGACTCCTTCAGACGCTTACGCATCTCCTCAAAATCCTGGCAAAGCTGGGAAAATTCATCATTCCCCTCAACCTCCAGCACAAAATCCAGATTCCCCTCCTTGATGTTCTTGGTAGCCTTCTTAAGCTTCACCAGCGGAACCGCAATGCTCCGATAGATCCACAGCCCTACGGACAACGCAGTAAAAACAAGGATGATCGTTGCGGTCAGGATCATATCCTTGGCCATCAGCTTCACCTGGCTGCTGCTCTCCTGCACATGCTTCGCCTGCGTCTGGCTGAACCCGTACAGACTTGCGGAAAAAAGAAGAAGCGGCAGCAGGATGATCGCAACGAAGCCCACAATAATACGTGTTTTTAACTTCATCTGTATCTCCGTCCTTTATAAATTCACACATTCACATACACGTATTATAACATAAACTATATTCCCTATCTCTAAATTTTCTATAAAAAACCCCATCTTCCAGCATCAGTATTATTCCATTTTGTTCTAAACTATGCTATCATATTTTTGTTGTCCACCCGATACCCGGCAACGGGAGGAGGTGAGTTCTTTTGGAAATTATTATCTCTTTTCTTGTTTCCTGCATGGCAAACATAACTGCCTATTACGTTTGCAAATGGCTAGACGGCAACAAGTAGGACAACGCTAACCTAGTGGTTTCTTGTCCACTATAAAAAATTAGAAGAAGCCCCCGGTATTGGCACTACCGGGGGCTTCACTCTTTGTTCTTTTGGAACTATTACTATCTCTTTTGCCTAATGGCATTATATCATATGCATTTCTTAAAATCAATATTCCTGCCAAAAGGATATATAAATATTTTTTTTGACTCTCTTACAGATACTTCTTCAGAGTCTCAACCTTGTCCAGATGCTCCCATGGAAGATCAACATCTGTACGGCCGAAATGACCATAAGCAGCAGTCTGCTTGTAGATCGGACGGCGAAGGTCAAGCATCTTGATGATACCAGCCGGACGAAGATCAAAATTCTCACGAACGATCTCAACAAGCTTAGTCTCAGAAAGCTTACCTGTTCCGAAGGTATTCACACTGACAGAAGTCGGATGCGCAACACCGATTGCATAGGAAAGCTGGATCTCACACTTGTCAGCAAGACCGGCTGCAACAATGTTCTTTGCAACATAACGTGCAGCATAAGCAGCAGAACGGTCAACCTTTGTGCAGTCCTTACCGGAGAAAGCACCGCCGCCGTGACGTCCTGTTCCGCCGTAGGTATCAACGATGATCTTACGACCTGTCAGACCACTGTCACCGTGAGGTCCGCCGATAACAAAACGACCTGTCGGATTGATGAAATACTTCGTATCCGCATCAACCATATCAGCCGGAATGATCGCATCAAAAACATACTTCTTAATATCCTCATGGATCTGCTCCTGAGTAACATCCGGATCATGCTGTGTAGAGCATACAACAGCATCGATTCTCTTCGGCTTGCCGGCCTCATCATACTCAACAGTAACCTGAGTCTTTCCATCTGGTCTTAAATATTTCAGAGTGCCGTCCTTACGAACCTTTGTCAGCTGCTGAGCAAGCTTGTGAGCCATGTTGATGGCATATGGCATATACTCCTCAGTCTCATTGGAAGCATAACCAAACTGAAGACCCTGGTCACCGGCACCGATGGAATCCAGCTCGTCCTCATTCATATCGTCCTCTTTCTGCTCAAGAGCCTTGTCAACACCCATAGCGATATCTGTGGACTGCTTGTCAAGTGATGTGATAACCGCACAGGTATCTGCATCAAAGCCATAATCCGCATTGTCATATCCGATCTCACGGATAGTATCGCGAACGATCTTCTGGATATCAACATTAGCCTTGGTTGTGATCTCGCCCATAACAAGTACAAGACCTGTTGTAGTAGCAGTCTCGCAGGCAACACGGCTCATCGGATCCTGTGCCATCATAGCATCAAGGATCGCATCGGAAATAGAGTCGCAGACCTTGTCAGGATGACCCTCAGTTACAGATTCAGATGTAAATAAAATTTTCTCCATGATCTTCTCCTTTTGTAATAAAACAATGGTTATATACATAAAAAACAGCCCGTACAATCCGGACTGTTTAAATTCTGTAAACAATCCTCTTATTGTTCGATTGCTCGCTCAGGTTGGCACCTTCCTGGGTTATCCGGGGTTGCCGTGGCTTCATAGATCCTTTGTATCTCCACCACTCTGAATAAAAGGCTATCTTTTATGAAATTTGCTGCAACACATACAATATACTTATCATACCAAAATGTCAAGAGCAATTTTCGAGAAAAAATATCACCCGCTGCTTTTTCATCCCCAATACGTAAATATTTCAAAAAAGAACCGGGCGTCCACATCGCCCGGTTCTTCCATCGATCATCCTTCAGAATGATCCGTTATTTATTTTTTCTTCTTTCTCTTAACTCCATAAGCTGCACCACCGCCAACAATGATCGCTGCTGCAAGGATTCCAACCCATACGCCGATCGGTGTATCATCGCCGGTCTTTACAGAACGTCTTGCTGTACCACTGGTATCGTTCGGAGCAGTTCCGCCCGCTGTACCATTATTCGGGATCGGAGTGATCCGATCATTTCCACCATGATTTGTTCCAGGTGTAACAGTCGGAATCGGTGTCGGCTCGGAAGAAAGACTGTTGGTGATCTCTTTTGTTACAGTATATCGGTTATCATTATTCAGTGTAACCTCACCCTGACCGGTAACTGTATACTTAAAGGTATCATCATCAACCGGATTTCCATCCTTATCCGTCTCCAGAACAGTATACGTAACACTGTTGATCTCCTGATCCTTTGGAAGATCCAACATTACCTGAACACTATCATTCTGTTTCAGAGTCACTACCTTCTCAAGCGTCAGCTCACCGTTACTCTCAGTGGAGAACACACCTGCATAGAACGTATCATCCACAGTAGAAGCAACACCATCGATCATCACATTCTTCTTAATGTTGATAAATCCGTTACGGCTGAATATATCGGAAATCTTTGTATAATAGTTATTTACATAAGCCGCTGCCTCAGTAGCACCACTATCTCCACCGATCACAACCTGATTGGACTTCTCTTCACTCTCACCATTCGGCTTCGTTACATTGTAGTAGTAAAGATTCTCCTCATCCACCTCGATCTTCGTATTCTGCTGAAGAAGATTTCCATCCTCATCCAGCTCAAATACATAATAGGTGCCATCCGGAACATCCGTCCATGTAGCTGTACCACTGGAAGCATTCTGGATATGGATATCCTGTAAATAATCATCACGGAACGGGATCGTACCTTCCGGATCCGAAAAAACGCCAACCTTATAAGTTACATCCTCTTTCGTTTCCAGAGGAATCACATTGTCGTTCTCATCAACATTATAGATCCTCTTCGTAACCTGGATCTGTGTATGCTTCTGCGGATTACTTACAGACTTCGGATAAGCCTGTACATCGTACATCCAGCCCTGCTCCTGATCTGCAAAAGGAACGGAGATCAGCATCGGTGAAACCATAACACTGCTATTTCCATCTGTCTGCACCACCAGGTACATACCCTCAGCCAAATCAGCGAAAGTCATATTTCCCTCTGCATCAGAGGACTTGGACATACCCCACACATCCACGCTTCCGCTGACGATCATAGCCGCCAGCTTCTCTGCCGCTTCATACCAGCCGTCAGCCGTCGTGATGGAATCAAAATCGATTGCTGCGGCAGCCAGTGCCTCATCCAGCACGAAATGCACATTGCCATCAAAATTCACACTGCCAACCTTGTAGATCGTCAGCCCTACATCCGGCAGCGGAGTCTGGTTTCCCTCCTCATCCGCCTGCTGAACCGTCAACGTCAGATTACCTGTTTTTCCAGCTTCATAATCCCCGGCGAAAACCGGCTGCAAAACACTCGTGACCAGCATAGCCGTCAGCATCAGAACAGCCAGAAGGCTCCGGAATATTTTCCCTTGCTTTCTTCTATTTTTCATCGCTCTCTGCCTCCTCTTTCCTTTCTGAAAGCTGCTTCTTTTTCCGTTTTTTGTCCCTATGACGGACGATCAGATAAATCAGCAGGATCAGAACAACAAGCACTGCAGCGCCGCCGGCCAGAACCCTCTTCGGATCCACAACAGCAAGCTTCTGCGGTATCGTTTCGTCATTCTTTGTATCTTCCACCACATATTTCGTCCGCACTCCCCGGACAAGAAGCCTGTGGGTGTTAACTCCATAAGGGGTACACGTGATCAGAGTCACATGATCTTCACCCTCGATAATATCCAAGTCACTGGTCTCATCCGGAAGCACCGTCTTGATCTGATCCACCTTGTAGGCCAGATGCTTGCCAAGAATGTGCAGGATAAAAATATCTCCCTTTTCCATCTGATCCAGATCTGTAAAAAGCTTTGCGTTAGGAAGACCTCGATGCGCCGCCAGAACCGCATGGGTGCTCTTGCCTCCGATGGGAAGGCTGGTACCCTCCACATGACCGACACCCTTTTCCAGGACCGTTTTGCTCAGTCCATGATAGATCGCCAGTCTGGCTTTGATCTTCGGGATCTCGATACTCCCCATCAGACCATCACCGTTCGGATCCAGAACCCTGTCATAAGGATGACTCAGCTCATAAGTATCCTCTTCCTCAAAAGCATCTACAATGGCATTCACCGGATGCTCGGCATTATACTCCTTCGCCTCTTTCCACAGCCTGTCATAGTCGTTGTCCGAAAGCTCCGTTACCGCTTCCTCGTACTTACTGACCAGCTGGGCATTTCGATACTGGTTCCACATATCACTGATCGTGGGATAAAGGAACACACCCGCCCCCGCCAGAAACACCAGGGCAATCATGATGTTCAGGACAACATTACTCTTTTTCTTTTTTTTCTTTTTAGCCATAAATCATTTCCTGCGTCGTTTTTTGTTCTGAACAGAATTGATACCGGCAACCAGGATCACCGCGATCACAATTCCGATCACAACACAGAGAGCAAGCATCGGAAGCGTCGGATTGGTGATTCCGGTAACCTTCTTCTCTGTTTTCTGAACCGCCTTCGCAGCCTTCATCGGAACTCTGTGTCCCCTCACCAGAAGTCTGTGCGTATTCACCGCATAAGGCGTACACGTAACCAGCGTTACATAATCATCCCCATCCGTGATACCCAGAGACTCTGTCTGCTCCGGAAGAACGGTAAGAATCTGATCCACCTCGTAGGCAAGCGTCTTACCCAGCACATGCAGGTAAAAAACATCTCCCTCTTCCACAAGATTCAGATCTGTAAAAAGTTTCGCACTTGGAAGACCTCTGTGTGCCGACAAAATACAATGGGTACTCTTGCCGCCAACCGGAAGACTGCTGCCGAACAAATGACCAGCGCCCTTCTCCAGAGTCTCATCTGTCGTGTAATGATAGATTGGAATGCTCACATCGATCACAGGAATCTCCACATACCCCATCATTCCATCACCATTCAGGTTCAGAAGAGACTCATATGTACTGTCCGTCTGGCCATCCCTCACGGAAAAAGCATCCGGCACACTTTCCTGCTTGATCTGTTCGTTATACTCCTGAGCTGCCTTCCACATACTGTCAATCTTCTCCGAATTATCATCCGAAGAAACACTGCTGCTATAATTACTGATCAGCAGGCTGTCCCTGTACCGGTTCCAGGCATCACTGACCATTGGATACAGCAGTATGGACAACCCTATCAGAAACAGCAAACCAAGTCCAATATATTTTTTCTTCTTATTCTTTCTCATAGGTTTCTCCATACTGTTGTATTTACCACTCCCGGCCCCCGAAGGGGCCGGGCGGTAATGATTTCTTCAACAGAATAATCAGAAACTATTCTGTTTTAATACTTGCTTTGTCGTTGCTTATAAATAATTTTTGAATTGAATCAATCCGGCAATCAAACGATTACTCCTCAGATCCTTTTCTGCGGCTGATGAAGAAAGCACCAGCAGCGCCAGCCATAACTACAACACCGATGATAGTGAAGAGGTATGTTCCCATGCCACCTGTGGATGGAAGGGAGTTGAGTTTGGTATCATTTAAGCCCCCTTCATTATACAATTTAGCGGTAGCAACTTCTCCGTCTACAGTAAGTGTAAGTGTCTTACCATCTGTATTAATAGAATATCCTTTTGGTGCTTTTGTTTCTTCAAAGTGATAAGAACCAACATCTAAACCTTCTACGTCAATATAACCATTTGCATCTGTCACAAGTATTGATTTAGCATCTTCTGCATCTGGAGCATATTTATATTTTCCAGTTTTTTCTTCCTTTACGAACGTTAACGGTACTTCTTCTCCATCTTTATACAATACAAACTCAGCACCTTCCAATGCCTTATTCACATCACCATCGCCATATTTCATCAGAACTAATTCTCCAGTAAATAACTTAACCGGAACATTATTTCCGCCGTAATCTACACCTGCTGCATGGCTACCTGCTTTATTTTCTACTGTTGTTTCATTTACTTTTACGGTATAAGTAACTGTAATTTTCTTTCCAGCATTCGGATTAGCTTTATCTGCAACTAATTCACCTAAATTAACAGTAAATCCATTGCCTTTATCATTTACTACGATTTCACCAACCTGGCCATTTTTGCCTTCCATTGTTACACTATTAACAGCATTTGGTCCTGTTAAATAGTAATCAGCACCAGTAATTTTATCAGTGATTGTAAATGTTCTGTTCTCTGTATTTGCTGCATCAATAAAAGGTACATATGCTTCGATTGTATAAGTTACAATATCTCCAATTGCTACTACATGATCGGCATCTTCTGTTGTTTTATCTACAGATGTTGAAGATTTTTTAGCAATTACTTCTGTACCTGATAACGCTGGATATGGCTCGCCAAATCCTACATAAGCAGTTGCTGTTTTATAAGTATAGCCTTCCTCTTCTGCTTTAATTGCATAAATACCAGCATCACTTACTTCAATTTTTGTCTTATCTGTTAATACTGTGAATCTATTAAGTGCTGCAACTTTACTTAATGCTAAGTCAATATTTGCTGCTGTTACAGTTTTTGCTGTTACGCCAGTCGGTAAAACAACTGTAGGATCTTTAAACTTAATTAATCCCCAGATAACTTCCTGCTGTGCATCAGCGGAATCTGTCATTCCTAATGCTTCTATGAAGCATTCTCCTGCTCCATTCATAAATGCCCAACCAGAAGTTGTGCTCTCATCCTTTTGAATGATCTGCATATACTCAACACTGTCTGCCGTATTAAAACCTGTAAGTTTAATTGTAGCATTTCCATCTGCAAATACCGCTGTGCACATAGACAGTACCATAACCGCTGCCACTAATAATGCACCAATCTTTTTTAATAAATTTTTCATAAGGTTTGCTCCTTTCTTTCTCTGCATTTTTCTTTTTCACCCTTCATCGGCCATTTACAATTAATGTGTTACGATCTCTTTGCTTCTTCCTCCCTTCGTTTATTATTTATAAACAACAGGAGTGCAGTTGCAAGAATCGCTACACCACTGATTGTAAATCCATAAGTTCCCGGACCACCGGATTCTGGTAAGGAATAAAGTTTAGCATTTTTGATTGTTAAAACTTTATTCGTTTCATCCAAAGTCCACATCTCACTACTATTTGCTGCCTCACCATTTTCATTAACAAGTTCTACTTTTCCTAATGAGATTTTGAAACAAATACTGCTACCCAGTATTGAATATCCCTTCGGAGCGGTAGTCTCTGTCAGCCTATAAATACCCGATTTCAATTTGGTCAGTTCAATATCTGAATCCCCATTGATTACTTTTATACCATTCTGAATAGTTTTCCAATTATCACCATTTTTTATTTCCAAATTAAATTCAGAACCTGTTAATAGATGATTTTCTGTATCTGTCTTCTTCAGATCCAGTTTTGTTACTGCTTCGTTTGTGTAGGAAGCAACACCCTTCACACCACCATCAGTTTGTTTATACGTATAATTCTTAATGACATTATTTTTATTCGTGTCATAACCAAGTCTGAAAGTCAATGATTTGGATGTATCTGATTTAGATTTTTCGCAATCTGTCTGCCCGTCAACCTCAAATGCTTGAATTGTATATCCATCTGCTTCTACTTCCGTTACAGTGTAATATCCTCTTGGAAGATTCTCTAATTTTGCAACTCCACTAGTCTGATCAGCTTCAACTATCACCTTCAGCGGACTACCAGAAACAGCCTTTCCATCTGAATCCTCTACATTAAATTTAAACGTTCTGGCTTCTGTAGACGCTTCTGTCACATTCTTTATAATCTGAATCTGACCGCTGATAACATTGATTTTATAAATACCATATAGATTGTTATTACCAGGATTTTTCGCTGTCTCAGTTCCCACGAAATGTCCGTCTGTATTAGTTTTACTCGTATCCATTGATTCTGTTGGAGCAGTATAAGTTACTTCCAGATAATACTCAGTTCCATCATTAAGTGCAGTTTTTATTTCAGACTCATCGATGTTTGTTCTAACACCGTTGTCTTTTTTAAACCACTGTAATTTAATTAATGATGTACCATCCTCTTTTTTAGAATCTGTTTCGTTTACTGTACCATCTTTGTAAGATGTTGGTTTACTAGTGGCAAACAACTCATTCCGAATTTGCTCATCCATTGGTACGGAATCACCTTTGTAGATAGTAATCTCTTTATCCTTAACTACCAGATTAACTTTGACATTAACCGTAGGCTGATCCAATACTTTCTTCAAATCTCCTACGCTAATCTTAGAATCAGGGGAGACGTTGGTAGGAATATTGTTACCACCGATGAAACTATCTTTTGCTTTTACAGTAATGGTTCTACTCCAGCCATTTGTACCATCTGTCGTGTGTTTAATGGTCTGATCAGTCCACTGTACCTGATAAGTACCGTCATTACGCTTTGTTACAATCCCACCATTCTCTAATGTATATTTCCCACCTTCGAAATTGTTTTCGGTGATAACATTACCTCTATCTACAATTTCAAATCTACTGTCGATCACATCAGTAATTGTTGCACCGGTAATGTCAACGTTCTTATTAATTGTACTACTGATACTCTGGAAAATTTGTGTAAGCGATGCTGCATCATCTGCTGTTTTTGCGCAATCTGATGATGAAGCAATTCCTGGATACGTTTTGCCTTTATAATCACCACCAGACAAGAACGTCTTCGCGCGATCTCCTTCATCATTAAGTGCAAAGCCTATGGTGTATACTGTATATGGATCTTTTACCTTTGTCTTATTTCTTAGGCCTGTTCTTAATTCGCTTGCCTGAGTTTCAGCATTTTTTTGTGCAGTACTATTCCACTCAGCACCGCCTCCAGTCGGCTTACCATCGGTGAACAGAACCACATACTTAGGATTTGTATCAACCATAGCATCCAACTTGTTCTTTGCATCCTCAAGTCCTACCGCAGGATCCGTACCTCCATTCGCCTTCAAATCTTTAACGAAATTCTTAAGTTCCGTTACCTTTGCACTATCTGCAGTACCTACTTCTCCCAGACTTACAGATGTTCCATGATTACCATATGGTCTATTGTAGTCGTCAGTACTGCTAAATACAGTAATACCTATTTTACTATTCGGAGATTTCTTCGCTGTATCATCTATAAACTGATTTACAGCATTCTTAAGTGCATCAAGCCGGGTTTCTGTTGTGCTAGTTCTTGTATATATTTTACAATTATTATATTTGTCTTTCGCTGCATCATCTGATGAACCCCTCGGACCCACACGCCATCCTTTGTTATAATAAGAAGAATAATACCACATCTCCTTATAAGAACCATCCACCTCAATATAATACGTTACATTACGATTTAGGAAGATAAGCGGGAATCCTCGGTAATTCAATTGCCGAGATGAAAGCGTA
>NZ_JAJCGR010000005.1:0-182999 GCF_020553125.1 Blautia sp. MSK20_18 | reverse complement strand
ATAGTTTACATGCAACAGCCAGAAATTTCGATACACCCTCTTATTGGACGCTTACTTTTTAACCAGTTAAGAGCAACATAGCCACATAATCTAAATTTTAAAAATGCAATAAAAATGCAATGAGTGACACGACTACTTGCTATACTTCCATCGGCTTCTTCTTGATACCAACACTATGAAAAGTCCGATTACAATTAAATATACTTTGAAAGGAAGATCACCATGAATTACAAATTAGAACTCAAACAAATCGTGGAATTTCCACGCTGTCGCATTTACCGTGACTTCATACAAACTTTAATCACTACCAAGAGCATCCGAACTACCGGGGGCTCTTTTCTTTTTTATTATCTGGTATTATGCTCCTATGCAAATTACCGCACATCCTACCGCAGGATGGAACACATTACCTATACCATTGGTCCGGGAGAGTGGATCTGCACAGTCACAGATCTTCAGGAATGGTTTCGCTGCCGTTTCCAACATCAAGTGTTGTCCATCCTTCGATTTTTTGAAGAGCAGAATTACATTACCTACTCTCTTCTCGGCAAAAACCGCCTGGTCAAATTCAAAATATCAGACTGGCCCAAAGACAATACTGTATTGGAATACAACTATCCCTGTAAAAAAGATACAGGGTTTTTCTTTTTCCCGATTGCCAAAGTTCACGAACTAATTGGCATTGGAAAATGCTCGGAAATGGATGTTCTTCTGGATCTGTGGATTCATGCAGTTTACAACGATTCCTCTGTCCTGGGATCTGATTCCGGTCCCATTGTCTATTACCGGGATAATACCGGAAATCCCCTTACCAGCTTTAATGAACTGGGTGAAAGGTGGAGTCTGTCAAAGGCATCGGTATCACGACTCTTGAAGAAACTGGAGGAAAAAGAATACATTACACTTATCTCATTTACAGGAAAACACGGAAGCGTAATTTATCTCAACAATTACCTGTCCGTGATGTTTAATATCAGCGACGTTATGATTGACAAGGAGGAGATCGCTATGAAGATGCAATTACCAATCCATGTACCTGAAGAAATCACTATTGAGGATTCTGCTTCTGTTAGCGTTTCAGAAACTGTCACAGACTCACAAATCACCGTTACAAAAAATGATTCCTGCGTTCCAGATTCACACATGAAATTTATCGTGCAAAAAGTCGCAGAACTATTGGATTCACAAGGGATTCCATGTTGCCACTGCTCCAAAACCCGCTATATATTATCTCCATTATCAGCCTGCAAAGATATATTTAATACATTTACTCTAAATATTATCTGTCCCTACGGAAATGCCGCTTATCGGTTTGAGTTGTCCGTAAGTCCGGGGGATGAGTCTGCCCAAAAGATGCCTGCCGTGGCAGAGCCTTCTGCACTGAAAGGGGGGGAATAGACATGGCAAACCGCAATACACAGGGATTTCCTTCACCCGAAGAAGATCCACGTTTTCACGACACCTATCAGTTTTTACGCAGATACCGGGATGCAACCTACAGCCTGAAGGTAGTCGTACACCAGATGGAGCACCAGTTTAAGCTCCAATACGACAATGACATCGACAAATTTCTGGACTCCATCTATGCTGCCGGGGCTGATCTTACCGGAAGCGACATCGAACAACGGGCAAAAAGTATTGCCAGAAGCAACCAGATGCTGAAGCTTTTGGAATCATCCATCGATCTCCTCCGGAACAATCACAAGCATGGGGAACAGTATTACTGGATTCTCTACTACGCTTTTCTCTCTCCACAGGAAATGAAAAATACAGATGAGATATTGGATAAGCTGGCTCACCACATCACCAATATTTCCTACCGCACCTATTACCGGAAACGCAGGGCTGCGATTGAAGCACTCAGTACCATCCTTTGGGGATTTACTGCAAAAGAGACATTGGATACGCTCAACAAGTTCTTTCCAGAGTAATACATATCGCCTATCTTCTCGGCTTTTCGTAATATCATAAAAATGTTATACTAAAAAATGCAAAATATATATTGACTCTCACGGAACGTCATAGCGTACAGTTATCTTATCAGGAACAGGAGGTCAGCAACTATGAGGACAGTCAAAGAAATATCAGGACTTACAGGTATCAGCGTTCGCACGCTTCACTATTACGATGAAATCGGGCTTTTAAAACCAACACAAAAAAGTGATGCGGGATACCGGCTTTATGACGATAGGGCATTGGAAATATTACAGCAGATTCTGTTTTTCCGTGAGTTTGACATTCCTTTGAAAGAAATCAAAGCTGTTCTGGAGAATCCTGCTCTTGAAAGGAACCAGATCTTGCAAATGCAGAGAAAAATGTTGGTAGCAAAGAAAGAACGTATGGAACATCTGATTGCCAGCATTGATGATATCCTGAAAGGAGAGAATAAAATGGATTTTGCGATTTTTAGTAAAACGGAAGTTGAAGAAATGTTCCAAACTATGTTTGAACATATGCCTGACAATATGAAAGAACTTGCTGTAAAAGAGTTTGGAAGCATTGAAGAATGGAAAAAGCATTATATTAAAACAGTTTCATCAGAAGAAATGCAGAAAGGCTATGCTAAAGTTGTTGAGTGGTATGGAGGAAAAGAGCAATTCCTGTCTGTTGCCAACAATCCTATTAGCAAAGAGGCTGCAGAAAGTTACAACCAACAATTTGACAATCTTTTATACAAATTAGCAGCTAAAAAAGTATGTTCACCAGATTCTTCTGAAGTAAGAGAACTTGTTTCCGAATACGGTTTTCTTATGAAACAACTTTCACAGATAAAGAAAGAACACGGTCTGATGGTTGCACAGGCTCAATATTACCGTAATGAAAAAATCAAACCTATGATAGATGAAAAATACGGCAATGGTACAGCCGAATTCTTCGCACAAGCTTTCGAAGCATTTTATAAAGACAAGTAATCATTAGAACTACACAAAAGCACAACAATACACCATGCAGGGAATCAAAATGGTTTCCTGCTTTTTTTATGCCAACCAGTGAAAATGGCACAGAAATGACCTGCTTCTGCGATTGAAGCGTAAAATTACCCATGCTACAATAGGTATTGCTTATAGTTTTCCTTATTTCCAGCACCCATAGATGGTGCTTTTTTTGTACCTGTAAATTCAATCGCTGACAGCAGGTTCTATGTACTTTGTACGTACACTATACCTACAATACCAAACGTATTCTGTACGTACAGCCATACGTATAAAGTTTCCTATTATATATAGAAGGGAGTCAATCATGAAAACAAGGAACGAAATCTATCAAGGAGAGGGAGCCAAGCTCTTACGGTTCATTACCACTTACCATACTCTGAAGTATGACCAGGTTTTACAACTTTTCTCCCGACATGAGCAGTCTATCAAGTCATTGGTTACCAGCCTCATCAAACAAGGGCGCATCATTTACGATAAAGAGCATGACCTTCTTTGTGACAGCCAGCAGTCTGCTGAGAATCCTGACTATGCTATAATTACATGCTTTTGGGTACTGCTGGATTTTAAGAAAGGTATTGTATACCACACCAGTGGCGAATTTCCAATCAAGCTCAATTTCTTTTCGCAAGATGAACAATACGAAATCATCTATATCGGTGAAGAACAGGAGGCTCTGATCAATCATGTGATGGAAAGTATCCCATCAAATGGTTCCAAACGCCTGATTGTCTTAGAATCCGAAAGCCAGGCTGCCAAAATCACCATTGATGATGTAGCCGCTTACTGCCTTGTAAATGAATCCGGTGCTGTCAGTTACTACATGAGAAAGTAGGTTATTATGACGCAAAATACACCAACCATTTACCAGCGGCTTGAAAAACTGGAAGGGGAGCTGCAAAAACTGACGAATACCGTTTACGCTCTGAAGGTCACTGATATCCAGAATTATGATAAAAATTTTGAGGAACTGAGCGTCAGTGCTGCTCTTCGGGCGGAGCGGATTGCCTGCCAGATGCGTAACCTTGTCTGTCCGGCTCTCTCCCCAAATCAAGCAGTTTATCTTCCCAAAGCGGCAGATGCACAGGGAATGCGGATTGCAGAACAGCAGGGGATTCTCACCATTACGCTTCCCGGACTGCTTCCGAAACGAAGAGTCCACACAAACACTGCATTTCTCCATGAACCGCTTAATTATATGCTTCGGGAGTATGTAAAACAAAATGCCCTGCCCCTCTATCGTGACTGCGTGATATGTTTCAGTCAAATATATGACAGGGAACTTCCTCAAAGACGTATCCGGGATTATGACAATCTGGAGTTTAAACAGATTCTGGATACACTTTGTACTTATGTTCTGACAGATGACAGCGGCTTTTTCTGTGATTCCTACTACACGACACAGCTTGGCTTAAAGGACTGTACACTAGTATCGGTTATGGAAAAAGCTGACTTTCCGAAATGGCTGCAGAACCAGAAAAATCATCACGAAAGCATGTCGGAAAATCTCCTGACTTCTCAGGCAGAAATCCGACATCGGTAAGAACCACCGCAGGGAACTTTGTTTTCTTGCTTTTTTTATCTCCAAACCACCAGAGATTTACCCAAGTATAGGCTTGCATGGGTAAGAACTGAATTGAGGTGATGCTTATTTGATAAGACCTGACACTACGAAATACCGCTTACTGGAAATGATAGGGATGTGCGGGGAATTTCCCGCAGACCAGCTAAACAGACTCATCCCAAGTGCCTCCTATGCGGAAAAACTCATTACGGATTTGAAGGCGGAACACCTCATCCGTACCCACTACCGGGATGCTCTCAGAGGCTACCGTCTTACAAAAGCTGCGAAAGAAATGCTGTTATCTGTCTCGCCGTTACGCTTCCAGTGCTATCTGACCGGCAATACCGAGACGAACCTCATCCGAAGTGAAGTATCCCGACGTATCCGCTTACATCAGAAAGCCGAAACGTATCTGACACTCCTTCATGCCGGGATTCCCTTTTATCCGGATGTAAAACCTGACATCTTCTGTAATCACCGCGAAGCTGGTTCCATCGGTATGCGAAGCCTTCCTCTTTTTTACGCTTCCAGAGAAATTAAGGAATTGGGCCCGGAGACCACGAAGATTAGGAACTCCCGCAGCATGGGCATCCTGATGGCACCGCAATGTGTCTATGTCCTTTACAACACGGGAAACGGAGTCCTGAAATGGGAATATCGAACGGAAGTCCGCTTAAACGCCTTCCTGCAGCATTACCTGCAAGGCTACCCTTACAACGGACATCCACAGATCCGGGCAATCATGACCGGAACCGACATGGAAATGGCTTTCCGGCTGTTTACCAGTACCGGAGGCTACAAAAAGAGCCTGTTTATGCTGGACACCTCCTTCGAGCATTTCCATTACCTTCCCAATACTCCGGAAGGGGAAGTGCTTTTAAAACTGCTGGTTCACCCTGAGATCATGGAAAAGCTGGACAACCTCCTGCTGTCCGATCTGGGCTGCCGCAGCGATTCAATTCCACTGGAACATGATGCCACGGATGCTTCCGGGAACCCCATCCTTCTTGCTTATGATTTTGACATGCAGCGAATCAACCGGTTCAATACCGGCTTAAATGTATACGGCAGATCCGGGAACCTGATCTGTTTCGATTTTCAGATTCCGGTCCTGAAAAAATACTTATCTGCCACAATCCATTTCTCCAGTATTGACCTTTGCAAATTCAAAAGGGGGTTTTTACATGAACCGTAAATGGTGGAAGCTCATTTATATGCTTCCGATTACCTTCTGCACCCTCTATGCAGGAGGCTATGTTGCTCAATTTATCCGCAACTATCAGACCTGGGAATCTGCCGGCAATTTTGCCGGAAACGGAACTGCCCCGCAGATCCCCTCCCCGAACCCGCTCGCCTGTCTGGATGCCCTGACTGCTTTCCCGTACAATCTGTATGGGATTTTTCTATGTCTGGCAGCTTTTGGACTCCTGACCTTCCTTCTCATGCGTATGGGATTTGACCGAAACGGGGAAATAACAGACCGGGACCGGAACCTGAATTATTCCACAAAGGGAACCTATGGGACTTCCGGTTTTATGACTTTGGAGGAAATGCATCAGGTACTGGAGCTTACGAATGATGTCAAGAAACACAAGGGAACCATTCTTGGAAAACTGAACGGAAAAGCCGTTTGTCTCCCGAAGGATACCCGCATGAACCGGAATATTGCCGTTTACGGTGCCAGCGGTTCCATGAAAAGCCGGGCCTTTGCACGCAACATGATCTTCCAGTGTGTTGCCCGCGGGGAAAGCCTCATCATCACCGATCCAAAATCGGAATTGTACGAAAGTACAGCCACTTACCTTGAGAATGCCGGATATATCGTGAAATCCTTTAATCTTGTAAACCCGGAAAACTCGGATAGCTGGAATTGTCTGGGTGAAATTAGCGGACAGGAAACCATGGCACAGGTATTTGCTGATGTCATCATCCAGAATACCGGTTCTGCCAAAGGCGATCACTTCTGGGACAATGCCGAGATGAACTTATTAAAAGCTCTGATTCTCTATGTGGATCAGGGATTCCCACCGGAGGCAAAGAATATCGGACAGGTATACAAACTCCTGACCATGAGTTCGGAAAAAGAACTGAACAGCCTCTTTGACCTGCTTCCGGTCTCCCATCCGGCAAAAGTCCCCTACTGCATCTATAAACAGGCAAGTGACACGGTACGTTCCGGCGTCATCATCGGACTCGGTTCCAGACTTCAGGTGTTCCAGAATAAGCTAATCCGCCAGATCACTTCCTATGATGAGATCAACCTGACGCTGCCGGGAAAAGAAAAATGTGCATACTTCTGCATCACTTCGGATCAGGACAGCACTTTTGATTTTCTTTCTTCCCTGTTTATGACCTTCGTATTTATCAAACTGGTCCGTTATGCAGACACCTATGGGGAAGATGGAAAACTGCCGATTCCGGTACATATCCTGGCTGATGAGCTGGCGAATACGGGAGCAATCCTATCGCTCAACAAAAAGATTTCCGTAATCCGAAGTCGAAACCTCAGTATTTCCTGCATTTTCCAGAACCTGCCTCAGATGCAGAACCGGTATCCCTTAAACCAATGGCAGGAAATCATCGGGAACTGCGACACTCAGCTATTTTTAGGCTGTACGGATGAGGTAACTGCTACATTTATCTCTAACCGCTCCGGTGATGTGACCGTTGGTGTCAGCAGCGAAGCCAAACAATTAAATAGCTGGAGAGTATCCGATTATACACCGGAATACCGCCAGACCAGATCCATCGGGAAACGAAAGCTCTTAACTCCGGATGAGATCCTGCGCCTGCCTCTGGATACCGCACTGATTATCCTGCGTGGCCAGAAAGTACTGCAGGTAGAAAAATACGATTACACCCTGCACCCGGATGCCCAAAAACTCATTCCCCGGAAGGCTTCCGAGCATATTCCGGAATGGAGAAAAGGAGCATGTAGTGAAGAATATACGTACACTCCGACTATTCCTGCTTCCCGCCCGAAGAGAACTGCTTCTTATGGAAAGCAGAAAAAGAAAAAAACTGAACCGATTTTTGACCAGCAAAGCGTTTATCAGGAACCTGACTATCACGATTTCCCGGATGACTTCTCAGCAGATGACTATCCGTATCACACAGACATGGTTCCTTTAGATAAAGATTCTATCATGTCATAATTTGAAAGGAGACACTATGATGCCAAACGAAACAACCAACACACCTATTTTAACTCTGGATTCCGATACAAAGCTGGAAACAGCCCAGTCCATTTCAGACCTTACCTGGCATGAGATCCAGAATGCCTACCGTACCCGCCGGATCTTAACCGGAATGCTTGGCGGTATCGAGAAAACAGAAAACGGCAGCCTCATTGCCGTGGTTTACTACAAGGATTTCCGTACTGTCATCCCGGTAACTGAGATGATGATCCATCTCATGCAGGATGAAGCACACGATTATGGGGAGCTTGCCCTGCGGCAGAACAAAATCCTCAACAATATGCTTGGATGTGAGATTGATTTTCTGATCAAGGGATTAGATCCGAAGACACGCAGCATTGTCGCCAGCCGGAAAGAAGCGATGCTGAAGAAACGCCAGATCTTCTATCTGGATAAAGATGCTTCCGGAATGCCGAAAGTTTATGAAGACCGTATCGTGCAGGCAAGAGTCATTGCCGTTGCGGAAAAGGTAGTCCGGGCAGAAATTTTCGGTGTGGAAACCTCCATTCTTGCCAGAGACCTGTCCTTCGACTGGATGGGTGATGCCAGAGAACGCTTCCAGGTAGGCGATCACATCCTGGTACGCATCCTGGATGTGCGGGCAGACTCACCGGAGCAGGTCATTGTCCACGCAGATGTCAAAAGTGTGGAAGGCAACACCAGCAAGGAAAACATGAAAAAATGTAAGATTCAGGGAAAATACGCCGGAACTGTGGAAGACATCCATAAAGGCACCGTCTTTGTCCGGCTCTCCATCGGTGTCAATGCCATTGCCCACTCCTGCTATGACAACCGGACAGTCGGGAAAAAGGATCAGGTATCCTTTGTGGTGACGCATATTGATGAAGAGCGTAATGTTGCCCTCGGCATCATCACCCGCATCATCAAGCAGACCATATAAGGCTTCCACCTTATTTTTAAATAGCTTTTTTTCATATACAGCACCAATTAGTCCAGCAAATACACACGATACAGCTACATAAGGTGACAGAATAAAGTATTTTTCAGACCATTACCTTATTGTACTGAAAACGGTAACGTGTTATACTGATTCGGTATTACTGAACTGGAAAGACGGATGCATTTCGATCTTGCCCTCTAGTAACAAAGGAGGGTGATGCCCATGAATACAATGGAAGTATTGACTTTACTATTGGTAATTTTTGCGGCTTTGACTTATATAGATCGACATAATAAGAAATAGCATCCACGACCCTAGGAAAGTTTTGGATGCTATGTCTTATACATAGAATATAAAATTTAACTGAGGGCATCAGATTTTGCATCTGAATACCTTTCTTGAGTTCATTATACACTGGGGGCTTTGAGAAATCAAGTCCCCCTTTTTATTACGACATTGATTAGTACCTGCATTAAACATCAGAAATTTATATTCTTACTCACTGAAACGAATTCTCTCTATCAATGAATCTTTCCTTACTGACTTTGCAATGAATATTGCCAATAACATCTGTATCACAAACAATGTTAAAATTATAATAATAGCTGCTGTTACCGGATAATGGTATGTGCTGATATCAAACATTCCTGTACGCTTTGCATATAAAAACAACGGATATCCTGCAAGACTTCCCACTCCGATACTGATAATAAGAGTGCCTACTGTATAGAATATACCTTCCAACTGGAGCATCTTCATCAACTGACGGTCCGACATTCCGATTGCCTGCATCATGCCAAGCTCCTTTTTTCGCACATGGACACTATTGATCATTGTGTTAATCAAGTTCATAATGCTGATTGCTGCCAGAATGATGATAAATGCATAACATGCACCTCTAGTCATCTGTATGGCATTTTCCCATGTATCGTACTCATTCTTCCAGGTACGCATCTGCAGTCTGCCTGATCCATCCACAATAGCCTGTAGAGATGCTTCCAGTGCCTCATCATAATCCTTATCTGCAATCACCTGAAAATAGCTGGAAGAATTATTTATGGTAAGTTTCTCTGCCCCTTCTTTTGCCATGATAAGACAGTTATAGTTTGTCAGACCTCTTCCATATTCACCAATTGCTGCCACTTCAATCTCTTTTTGAAAGGTATTATCTCCATCATGAATATTGAGTTTCAGCTTATCTCCCACTTTAATATCTGGATACCAGTGAAGTAGCGCGCGGTCCAGAATCACTTTATCCCCGGATTTCAATTCCTCGTATGTGACATTGCCTTCAGTGATTCCTTTTTTCAGCTCTTCTGCGTATTCTTCCGGCACTCCATTGATAAATTCGGTTCCAATTTTTTCTTCAAAAGGTCCTCCTGATACCTTCAACGCGGTAAACACATCTACCCGCTCAACACCGTCAAGCTCCTCTATCTGCTGCTTTAGTCCTTCATTTAATGGATTATTCTTTTGAACCTCCGCCCATTCATATTCAGGATGCTCTTTATTCCCGGATTCCACAATTGGAGAAATCTCATATTGCCCCACAATCGAACTCTTTGCACTTTCCATCGGATTTGCACAAGACAGCACCGTTGCTACCATCATGACAAATATTCCGGTAACGGCCATAGATACAATCGTGATAGTACTCTTCTTTTTATTCTCTGCAAGATTTCTCTTGGTCAGTCGTCCGATATTCAGAAATTGATATCCCTTCCTGCTGCTTTTCTGTCGCTTACTGCCTCCCTGGTAACGCATAGCTTCTATTTCTGATACCTTCGCCGCCATACGCATAGGCTTCATCAGTGACAGATACACTGTACACAGAGTCACTGCAATTGCCAACAGATAAATCCACCAATAATAAAGTTGGACTTCTCCTTTAGCTACAACCTTGTATGCCTCTGTTATAAGTACGTTTGAATCCTTTGCATGTTCTACAAACTGGAGAAGTACAACTTTCACAGCAACTGTTCCGATCAAAAGTCCTATCGGAATGGCAAACAACGCCACTCCCATTCCCTCTCTTAGTACGATTTGTCTAAGCTGCCGTTTCGTAGCCCCGATTGCCTTTAACTTTCCAAATTCCCGAACCCTCTGGTTCATAGATACATAATAAACACTATAAATTGTGATAATGCCCGCCAATACAACAATAAGCATGATTCCTACAATCACCGGAATTGTAGCCGGATCCACATAATTTGCTGCAAGATACTCTTTATTAATATTCATGTCATCCTCGGAAATCCCGAACTGTCTGGCAATATTCTGTATCGTCTCTGTATAATCTGCAGTCGTATTTCCTTTCTGTCCATTCACCTGAAGTAAAAACCGATATTTCACCTGTTCTACCGGTATCTCCGCTTTCAGAAAGGCCTCTGAAACCAATGATGTATATTGTTTTTGTTCTTTGCTGCTCTCATTATCTGCTAAAAAACCACAGATTCGAAAGTCTTTCTCCTTCGTATAATCCAGTCCGTCATCTTTCAGAATCTGATAAGGTACTGTGATAGTGTCACCGATTTTCCCATTCTGTCCTAATGCTTCCAGTATTCCTTTTGAAACCACAATATCATTTTCTTTCTGCGGAAGTTGCCCCTATTTCAGCTTCACTTTATAAAGTTCCATCCCTGTTCTGTCCATATACATCATGGAAACCGTCGCATCTTCCAGATTCATGTACCCCGCATCGCTGCGGAGTCCGTAAGTTTTCACATCATGATGTGCCGCCAGTTTCATAACTGTACTCTCGTCCACGTTCCGATAAAGGGCATGCCATGTTGGATAAATCTTATTGATTACCGCAAAGTTCACTTCCACCATATCTTTTCCGATTGATGGGATTACGAACAGCAGTAATGTTGTCAGGATAATGGCAATTCCAATCAGTATGTTTTTGCTCTTATAATGCCGCATATTGCAATATGCAACTCTGGTCGTCATCTTCATTATCTTCTCACCGCCTTGCCATCTTCAATGATAATCATTTCATCCGCCATCTGGGCAATCGTTTCATCATGGGTAATCATGATAAGCGTCTGCCCGAAATCCGACACGCAGCTTTTCAATAGGCTCATAACCTCTAGCTCAGTCTGGGAATCAAGGTTTCCAGTCGGCTCATCCGCCAAAATTATCGCCGATCTTGTCACCAATGCCCTGGCTATCGCAGTTCTCTGTTTCTGTCCACCAGACAAAGCAGACGGCATCGCATCTTTCTTATCCTGCAGTCCGATTTTTTTGAGAATATCTTCCACTTCCCGCGGCTTTACCTTGCGATTATCAAGTCCCAGCGGAAGAACGATATTCTCCCACACATTCAGCGATGGAATCAGATTAAAATCCTGAAAGATAAATCCTATCTTCTTTCTTCGAAACTGTGCCAGTTTATCATCTTTTCGAGAATAGATATCGGTTCCATCAATCCATACTTTGCCGGAATCCGGTCTGTCAAGCCCTCCAATCAGATGCAGAAGTGTAGATTTTCCGGAGCCGGAACGTCCTACGATAGCTGTAAACTTGCCTCTCTCTATCTGTAAACTTGTATGATCCACGGCTCTCACCTGATTCTCGCCTTCTCCATAATACTTTACTAGATCTTCTACTTTTAAAATACTACTCATATCTTCAAGTCCCCTTTCCATTTCATACCCCTACTATAACATTCCTGCATTACAAAACCCTTACAACAACCATAACAGTTTTGTAAGGGTTCCGACTATTCTCCTATTATGAGCGGCAGTGTCACTTTAAATATCATACCTTTCTCAGCCTTTCTTTTGGCTGCTATTGTCCCCCCCTGTTCTTCTATGATCTTTCTGGCAAGATACAGACCGACACCCGCTCCGTCTTTTACCTGTTCCTTTGCTTTCCTTCCCCGGTAAAATCTCTGATAGATCTTATGCAGTTCCTCCGCAGGAATGCCCATTCCTTCATCTTCTACTTCAATAAGCACATTGCTTGCTAGCTCCTGCGTCCTCACTGTAATCGTTGTATGTTCCGGTGAATATTTGACTGCATTCTCAAGGATATTCGTTAATGCTTCTACCGTCCATTTTGAATCATGGTTCACAACTATATCATCATCCATCTCCACCTGAATGGAAATATCTTTTCCTCTTGCCTTCATATAAATCTGACTGACAGCCTCTGTTAGCGTTTTCTTCAGGCTTTCATGAAGCGAATGTATCTGGATCATATGTGTTTCCAGCCTTGAAAGATTTACCAGTTCATTCAAGAGCTGTTCCAGTTTGGTAAGTTCCTGTGATTCCTGCTCCAGAAACTCCCTCTGTTCTTCTCCTGTAACCCGATTTTCTGCCACCAGCTCATGACTCATCCGGAGTGATGCAAGCGGAGTCTTCAACTGATGGGAAATATCTGTAATCAGACTCTTCGTACCATTTTCTTCCTGCTCCAGACGTTCCTTCAAATCTTCGAAATATTGCCCCAGCTCCTTTACAGATTCCCACACCTTTAACCATTGTTCCGATTCTGATGTTTCTTCAGGATATGTTTGGAATTTTCCTTTTCTGAATTCCTGCAGACATTCATATAATTGCTGTAATTGTTCCTCATCACCGTATCTGCTCCAGTTTTTTCTTCGGTCCAGGTACAAGAACAGGCTACATACTATGACTCCCACTAGTAATCCAATTCCCCAGATAATCCTTATAACCACATCTGAAGATCCACTCCCTGAGTGATAACCATAAGTTTCTTCCAGCATCTGTACGACTCTTTCTATCTTCTGATCGTCCCGGTCTCTTATAAAATCTACTGTTCCTGACTTTTCCCAGATTGCAACTATTTCCCCTTCCAGTTCAGGATGTTCTGCAAGGAGCAGTGCTATCTGCGTTGCTTTCGCATTTTCCTCATACTTTGTTATCAGATACATTCCTACTGTAAAAAATACTGCAAAGATTACATATACGATAAAATACCGTTTTAATTTTTGTTTACCTTTCCGGTCCATATATATCCCAGTCCTCTCACATTCGCTATCTCTTCTGTTCCAAGTTTATTCTTCAGTCTGCTTATATTGACAGTAACCGTATTATCATCGACAAATTGACCGTCTATATCCCATACATGCTCCAGGATACTTTCTTTTGAAACAATCTGTCCTGCATTCTCCCAGAGATACAGCAACAGAGAGAATTCTTTCTTACTTAAAGTAACTGGTTCATCCCCTTTATACACCTGCATCGTTTTCATATGCACCGTAATCTCTCCGGAAGACATAATCTGTGCCTGTACCTTAGAAAGCCGTCTCATCAATGCGTTCACCTTCGACACCAAAGCCATCAGTGAAAATGGTTTGGTAATATAATCATCTGCCCCTGTATCATAACCATTTACAATATCTATTTCCTGATCCAAAGCCGTAAGATAGATAAGATATGTATCTCCACCTGCACGTACCATCCTTCCAAAATCCAGTCCTGTACCATCCGGCAATGTAATATCGCTGATAACAAGAGCATAATCTCCTTTTTGAAATGCTTCTTTTGCTTCCTTTATTGTATAAACCTGACGAACCTCATACCCTTCCCGTGAAAGTAACAGGGCAATTCCCCGATTTAGATTCAAGTCATCCTCCAGTAATAATATTTTCTGCATCAAATACTCCACCTCTATTTGTAATAACCTGTTCTTTTATCATATCAGTCCTATCTTTTGTCTACAATAAAAATAAAATTAACATACATACTTTTCCTTCATATGTTCAAGGATTTCACCGGATACTGCTTCAAAAATCGATCAATCCATTTCTGATTGCTTCTCTGTAACATCCGAAGTCTGGATAAAAGCTGTAGACAACTGCAGCTCTATGTTACTAAAGTCCTATCCATCAATACAGGAGTTATAGAATGCCGTGAAGATACCGTCAAATTCCATTTCAATAATATGTAGGCTGTCCATTGTGTGCTCCAGATAAGTCAGTGTTCCTCTATCCAAATCTATACTCGGCTTTCCTAGTGAGTTTGCTATTACATCTGGATTTGTAATTCCAAACATCTCCTTTATATCCGGCATAAGATAATCCACGATATCCGGCAGCCTTTTCTCATACGCCTGTGCCAGTTCAACTGCATGCTTCTCATAATCGGAATGTATACTGTCACAGACAAATTCAATCCCGTTTATTTCCATCTTATAGTAATCATTATTCTCATCATAGACAAACGCTGTACCCTTACTTTTTTTATTTTTTTCCAAAATCCCCATGATATATCTACACTTTCCCGGTTCTTCCGCCATACACAGTCTAAAAAACTGTAACTTAATGCTTACGTTTGTAAAAAATAACTCCTGCCAAAATCAATAAAATAATTCCAACTACAATCATAAAAATAAAATTATCACCATTTAACTTCCCTGCTATGAAAATAGAAGTCGGGCCATCCGCACCACCAATAACAGAAACGGCTGTGTTTTCTTTCTGCTTCAGTACAATGCCAATGACTGCCAATACAATTCCTAAAATTCCGGCTATGATTCCCAATCGCTTTTTCATTGCTACCACCTCAAATCATTTTTATCTGCTCAATCAAATGTAAATTGTTATGCAAGTATTTCTATGCAAATGAAGCATAGATAACCCATATTTCTGCAAACATTACCAATAAAAGTACACCATCTATCATCCAATTAAACTGAATGTCCGTTAAGAAAGTTTTTGAATGTGTCAGGCAATATTTTACTTTTTCTCGTCCAGTCAAAAAAGTGATAAGCACTTGTAATATAGGAAATAAAAATATTTGTATTTTTCTTCCATAATCATCCGCAATCCCATTTGCAAAATGTACTGGAATAATACTCGGTAAGAAAAATATACTTACAAGAGCAAGCAAAAATCCTATTATACAAATTATCCATGTGAATTTTCTAGTATTGATAAATTTCATAACAATCCTTCTTTCTGCTAAATTCAAGTTTTTCCAATACATAACACGTACTTACATTATACTCCTCACCAATGCAAACCTCAATTTATTCTCCATCCTTTTTCCCGTTATTAAGCTTCGGGCAGTAAAATGCCTTTACTTCCACCCCATCTTCCTCCGACTCAATTTCCACATAATAATCCCGGATAAAGTATCCCGCATTATGCTCCTGAATGGCGTACAGCTCCAATGTCTGAAAATCCACCAGTACCAGATCACGGGGCTTGGGTTTTTGCGTTTCCTCACAGAATACCTCCATGCTTTCCACCAGCTTATCCAGGCATTCCTGACACAGATGGTTCTGTACTTTTTTCACATCGAAGATACTATCTTCCCCGTAATCCACCGATACTTCGGAAATCCCGTAATCCGACATCTGCTCCGTATGGAAAAAGCAGCCGCCTTCTCCTGTCCCGGTATAACCCATATGCCCGTTTCCCTGCGGGCCGGTAAGATTCCCGTCCTCATCATGATTCCGGATATGCATATCCATCACATACCAGTGATTGGTACAGATCACTCCCAGATCGTCAAACTTCCGGAAATAATCCATCATACTCCGTTCATCGCTTCCACACAGCCAGCACTGTTTTGGATCTTTCAGCTTGCTTTCTACTGATTCAGGCACCTTTCTTTCTACCGGGTGATATTCCTGCTCCTGTGTTTTTTCAAGATAACCTGTCAGATCCAGCCGGCTGATTCCCAGTCCGATCAGAATTCCTGACGCACATGCCAATAATCCCACATATCCCTTTTTCATATTATAGTCATCCTTTAAGAATTAGTTTTATAATGCTTTTAGGATTACTATATCAAATCTTGCAATCACTTTCATCATAAATCGCATATTTTTATGTGTTTTATTGCATATACAGCTTTCAAAAAAACTGCCTGCGGCAATTTCGCAGACAGCTTCTATTTCATCATCTCTTCAATTATCACATCCAGCATCCGAAGCACGCTTTCCTGCTTCTTCGGTGTGAGCCTTTCCAGCTTTCCTTCCACTACAGAAGTATGTTCCATTCTGGTAAGAGGAATCACTTCCTTCAGCACTTCATTCGGTTCCGCACCTAATACATTCAACAGCTTTACAAATGTTTCCATCGTAGGTGTTTTCACTTCCCGCTCAATCGCACCCAGATGGTTGGTACTGATATCCACCAGTTCAGCCAGTCTCTCCTGCGTAATTCCTGCCTCTTCCCTGTACCTGCGGATTGCCTTTCCCATTCCTTTCACACGCACACCTCCTCCTTCCAGTATTCACTAACGCTTAAAGCATTAGTCATGTAAATCCAGTATAATTGGTTGCAAATCACGCTTACAGTATCCATAAGGATTGCATTTATAACGCTTTTAGCGTTGGTCACATTTTTGGCACTCCATCGTCTGTAACTGGCACAGTCCTGCGATTGTAGCGGTAATTTACCCATGTTAAAATTGATATTGTCAAAATTATATGCAGAACGAAACGCAGCACTGCCGTATGGGAAGCCTCTCCTGCGGCAAATAAGCTGCGTTTTTTCTGTAAGATAGGAGGATCTTTACAATTTCATACTTTGATTTAGGACGCAGCCTGCATTGACCGGGCTGCGTCCTTTCTTGAGGCAGGAAAACCATAAGCAAAGGCAGGGGAGGTAATTCTCCTGCCGCTCTTATAAAAAGGAGGTACTTTTACGTGAAACACAAACTGAAAAACGCTCCGCCGGACACAAAACGGCATGTCAATTATGGCAGATGCCTGTATGCTGCATTTCTGGCTGTCACAGTCCTCTGCGGATACACACAGCCGGTTTTTGCCGCTACCATCTGGACCAAAGCCAATGAGATCATGAAGGATGTCTATAACCAGATTATCCTCATTTCCACCATTGCTGCAGTCGTAACGGCATCGGTTGCCCTTCTGATGATGAATTTTTCCAAAAGCGGAAAAACCGTGGACGAATCACGTGCATGGCTCAAGCGTATCGTCATTACCTGGGCGATCTTAAACGGGCTTGGCTTTATCATGGCTTACATCACCCCGTTCTTTGCAGGCGGAAAATGGAACGGATAGACGAAAGGAGATGCCACTATGGGAATACTTGACGGAATCGTGGAATGGATTGCCGAACAGGTCATGAACATTCTGGATCTGATCACCACTTCAGTCCTCGGTGCTCTGGGCTGTTCCATGGATACGTTTCTTCGCTACTTTCCTGCTGCCGAGACCATGTATCAGGTCTTTCTGGCACTGGGCATCGGGCTGATCCTCTTAAACTGGGTATGGCAGCTCTTTAAAAATTACTTTATGGGAGCCGGTATCGAAGCGGAAGATCCCATTAAGCTGTCCATCCGTTCCTTCCTCTTTATCTTTCTCACCTTCTATGCGAAAGATATTGTGGATCTGCTCCTGAAGATTTCAGGAACACCGTACAACTGGATTCTGACGGAAGACCTGCCGCCTTTAAAATTTGCGGATTTTAACTCCGTAGTCACAGTCATCCTGGGAGTCTGTGCAAATGGGGCGGTAGCCATCATTGCACTGATTCTGGTACTGATTCTGGCGTGGAACTACATCAAACTGCTCTTTGAAGCGGCAGAACGCTATATTCTTCTGGGGGTACTGGTCTACACAGCCCCGGCAGCTTTTTCCATGGGTGCCAGCCAGTCAACCGGAAATATCTTCAAAAGCTGGTGCCGGATGCTTGGCGGCCAGTTCTTTTTGCTTCTGATGAATGCGTGGTGCCTGCGGCTGTTTACTTCTATGGTCGGCACCTTCCTTGCCAATCCGTTATCCCTATAAGAAAGGAGGACCAAAATGAAACTTAGAAAGAAACTCATACCATTCCTGGTACTAACTGCCTGTCTGGTACTGTTTTGCTCCATGCCGGTCTTTGCAGCGGAGCTTACGGAAGCAGACGTGGAAGCGGCAGTTGCCAGTCAGGGAAAGGAAGCGGTAACCGGAAATGTCTTCGTCTGGTTCCTGTGTGCCATTGCCTTTTTAAAGGTATCCCAGAAAATTGATTCTTTTCTGGCATCGCTTGGCATCAATGTCGGCAATACCGGAGGAAACATGATGGCTGAACTTCTGATTGCAGGACGGAGCCTGACCGGTTCCATGCGTTCCCATGGTGGTGGCGGCTACCACAAAGCCTCTTCTCCCGGAAGTGCGGCTGTCGCAGGAAGCTTCCTATCCGGCGGGCTTGCCGGGGCAGTGGGAAGACAGGTACAAAGAGAAGCGGTCAATTCCGCAACCGGTTATACCGAACACAGCAGTATCGGAAACATGCTCTACCAGTCATCCCTGAACAAAGGCGGAGACTTTGCCAATCAGGTCATCAGCAACATTGCACAGGGAAATTACGGTCAGGTAGGTTCCATCAAGGGAGCAGACGCACAGAAAGCCTTTACTTCCTATATGGGCATCAATCCGGGCGGCGGTTCTTCCTATGATAATGTAGAAATCGGTGGCGGAAGGATCACCGGTACCGAAACCGGAAGCTCCGGAAACCGGGATTTTGCCCTGTACCATGCCGACCAGTATGCAGCTCCTACTCAGGGCTCCTACTCTACGGTACAGTCCGTGGATGGTTCCACCTGGTACAAGCAGTATGCACAGGATACGGTCGAAAAAACACCATATACTTCCGGCAGCGGCAAAGTAGCCTACAATGAATCCATTGTCCAGAAACTGCCGCCAGCCCCACAGCGAAAGGAGCGTATGTAACATGCCAAAAACAGCCTTGATGGGCAGTCCTCTTGCTGTCATCGGTACAGTATTCCGGCACAGGCGCACCCTTGCGAAAACTGGAGCAGCCGTCGGCGGTGTACTGATGCTTCCCATTCTGTTCCTTGTCATGCTTCCGGGACTCGTCTTCGGAGACCTCTCTGAAAATACCGGAGCACTGACCAGCAACACGGTAATCAGTGAAAATATCCGGGCTTCCAATCAGGCAATCGTGGAGGTGCTTCAGGAAAGCCATGATGCACTGCTTGCTAAGATCAATGCGGAAATTGCCAGACTCCCGGAAGGAGATACTGCCTCTATCAGCGATCCTTACGCTTCCAGTATCATCGTAAATGCGAACCAGCTCATCGCACAGTTTTGTGCCAGCCAGGATGACTATAAAAATATAAATATCAGCAAACTCAAAAGCCTGATCCGGGAAAACGAGGACGGGCTTTTTTCTTATGACGTTACTTCAGAAACGGCCACGGTGGAAGTTCCGGCGGAAGAGGAAAATGCACCACCCAGAAAGGTTACTTTTACCCGCCATACCTACACGGTCAGCTATGCCGGAGATGCCTACTTTGCAGATCACGTCTTTCATCTGACCGATAAGCAGAAAAAAACGGCAGACAGTTATGTGGAAAACCTGACCATGTTCTTTGGCGGCTCCGCTTCCGGTCTTGCCATGGCGGTAGGTGTCAGCGATGAGGTGCTGGCTTACCGGGCTACCATCCAGCAGGTCGCACAGAAATACGGCATGGAAGCTTATGTGGAACTCCTCATGGCAGTCATGATGCAGGAAAGCGGCGGGCGTGGAAGCGATCCCATGCAGGCGGCAGAAGGCGGCTTTAATAAGAAATACCCCCATGTCCCCAACGGCATCACCGATCCTGCTTATTCCATCGAATGTGGGATTCAGGAATTAAAGTATGCACTGGATAAAGCAGGATGTACCGGACCTACCGACCTGGACCGCATCAAGCTGGCGCTTCAGGGTTACAATTACGGCTCCGGCTATATCGACTGGGCAATGGAACGTGACGGCGGTTATACCAAAGAAAACGCCATTGCTTATTCGGATATGATGTGTGCCCGTCCGAACTGGCATTATGACCGGTATGGGGACAAGGAATATGTGGAGCATGTTCTCCGGTATTATCAGATTACCAATACCGGCGGAAGCTATCCGGCAAACGGAATGCAGATTCCGCACTATCTCCAGACCGATTACGGGAACATTCCTTATGGCGGCGGCTCCATCGCATCTTCCGGCTGCGGGCCTACCAGCTTTGCCATGATCGCCAGCTACCTGACCGGGAATACCATTACCCCTCCGGATGCGGTGGCATGGTGCGGGAATTCCTATTACAAGCCGGGAGTTGGAACCTACTGGAGCTACTTTCAGGCTGCAGCCAGTCATTTCGGCTGTGGCAGCGTCACACAGACCAGCAATGCCAATACGGTACTTCAGGCACTCTCCGAAGGCTGTCCGGTCATCTCCTCTCAGCGGGCAGGACTTTTCACCAGCGGCGGACACTTCATCGTACTCCGAGGTGTTACGGCAAACGGCAAGGTACTGGTCAATGATCCCAATGACAGTGACGCAAAGAACTATATTAACCGTGAATTTGATATGATGTCGGAAATCCATGCTACGGCAAATGCCTACTGGATCTTCGACAAAAAATAAAGGAGCCATTATGAACAGAACAAAAGTGATTCTTTCCATTTTTCTGATGCTGTTTCTGCTGCTTGCCGGACTGGTTCTCCCCAGTTTCTGGAAAAGCCAGAAAAAAGAAGCTTCCGGAAACAAAGGCAGGGAACCGGCAAAGGAAACAACAGAAACAAATTCTGATACCCCCATGCCGGAATATCTGGATTTTGATGCTTTAAAAGCATTTTTCTCCGACAGCCAGATTGCTTCTCTCAAAGGGCAGTTTCCTGTCTACCTAAAAGAGTATGTCAAAAAAGAACAGACAAGCATCACCTTCCTGCCGGAAAAAACCAGCTACCCTACCGAAACAACCGTCTGCCTGATGTTTTCACTTTCCGATCAGGATACGCTTCCGGTTACCTATCACACCCCGACGGGTGTGTTTTTATTTGGAGAAGACGGGGTACAGGTCTCTGCAGATACGACTGTTTACGAAAAGCAAACCGATGATTCCCTGCCGTCCCTGACTTCGCAGGACATTGAACACCTGCAGGAAGGCGGGTATCCGGATACTTCTGACAGCCCGGAAGCTCCGGACACAGAATCCGGCAGTGCCTCTGTGCCTTCCGAAGATGCGAAAGATACGAAAAAGGAGGTGCAGCCATGACACAGCCAGAAGAAACACCGGTTTACTTTATCCCTTCCAACTTCATTGAGAAAGGCAAGATCCTAAACGGAACTTTTGACATCCGCAATGCCATAGAAAGCATTGTTCTTTCCCTGGCAATCGGTATCCCTGTTTTCCACCTGCCGCTGTCCCTGACTGCCCGCATCATCATTCTCTGCATGACCGCACTTCCAGCGGCAATGGTAGCCCTGATTGGAATCGGCGGGGAGAGCATCACTGCCTTTTTGATGAATGCCCTGCGTTTTGTAGTGAACCGCAGGGTAATCTGGAGGTCCGACAGTCTTCCGGAAGGAAAGCCACGCAGGAAACCACGTTTCAAAGAGCCAAAGACAAAGAAACACCGGAAAGCAGAAAAAATGGCAGAGCCTTCCAAAGTAATGGCATCGGCTCCCCCACAGTCTGAACCGGACGCACCAGCTCCGCCAAAAAGTAAAAAAAAAGAACACCGGCAGTTTGATACCTCCACCAAGCGGGGCATCAAAAAACAGGCAAAGGAAGATATCCGTTATCTGAAGTGGGAGCAGAAAGAAGCCAGCCGACAGAAAAAAGAGGCGGCGAAACAGATAAAAATACAGAAAAAAACGGAAGCCCGGAGACGAAAGGAGGAAGAAAAACGGGCAGTTTCCGAAAAGCGGGCTGCAAAAAAAGAGCAGAAAAAAAAGGTGGTTTCCAAGGAGGACACCTCATCTGCCACGTCAAAACCCGTTTCCCGGAAAAAGCGAAAGAAAGACCAGACCTTGGAGGATTATCTTCCGGTGGAAAAAATCGCAAACGGAATCGTCTATACCACAGACGGACGGTACGTGAAGATCCTGGAGATTGAACCAATCAACTTTCTGCTTCGAAGTGCCAGGGAACAGCAGGGCATTATCTACAGCTTTATCAGTTACTTAAAGATCAGCCCTGTCAAACTCCAGATCAAGATGATCTCCAAAAAAGCAGACATCAATAAGCATCTGGAGCAGTCCCAGCTGGAGCTGGAGCGGGAAACCGATCCCCACTGTCAGGAACTGCAGCGTGACTACATCCAGTTTGTCCAGAACTTAAGTTCCAGAGAAGCAGTATCCAGACGGTTCTTTCTGATCTTTGAATATGAACCATTCAACGCAAACCGAAAGGAAGAGGAACGGGAAATCCTTGCTGCTCTTGAGACAGCCTCCCAGACCGCCAAAACCTTTCTATACCAGTGCGGGAATGAAGTGGTCTCCCATGACAATGAGGATGAATTTACTACGGATGTTCTCTACACCCTTTTAAACCGTACCCTTTGTACGGAGGTTCCGCTTTCGAACCGGATCAGCACTGTACTGTCCGCCTATACAAAGGAAAATCGCATGGAGGAACTGGATCACATCCGGATCAACGAGTTTCTCGCACCGGAAAGTGTGGATTTCAAGCACTCCCATTATGTGCAGATCAATGGGCTTTACCATTCCTACCTGCTTGTGCCGTCTGACGGCTACAAAAACCGGGTAACTCCCGGATGGCTGTCACTCCTTGTCAATGCCGGGGAAGGGATTGATATTGATTTCTTTCTCCAGAAACAGCCAAAGGACAAGATTCAGCAGCGTCTCGGTCAGCAGATCCGTATCAACCGTTCCAAATTAAAGGATGCGTCCGATACCAACACTGATTATGACGATCTGGATTCTGCCATCCGCTCCGGATATTTTCTGAAACAGGGACTTGCCAACAACGAAGATTTCTATTACATGAATCTTCTCATCACCATTACTGCTTCCACGTTGGAAGAACTGCAGTGGCGGATTCAGGAAATGAAAAAGCTCCTGATCTCGCAGGATATGAACTTACACTCCTGCTACTTTTTACAGGAGCAGGGATTTTTATCCTCTCTGCCGCTGGCAAATCTGGACAAGAAGCTTTTTAAGCTGTCCAAGCGGAACGTACTGACTTCCGGGGCGGCAAGCTGCTATCCCTTCGTCAGCTACAGTATCTGCGATGATAACGGAATCCTCTTTGGGGTAAACAAGCATAACAATTCCCTGGTCATTGCGGATATCTTTGATTCCAGGCAGTACAAGAACAGCAACATCTGTATCTTAGGCTGTTCGGGAGCAGGAAAGACCTTCACCATGCAGACCATGGCACTAAGGATGCGAAGAAAAGGCATCCAGGTGTTCATCATCGCTCCGCTAAAGGGACACGAATTTTACCGGGCTGCAAGGAATGTCGGCGGAGAATTTATCCAGATCTCTCCTGCCAGTAAGAACTGTATCAACATCATGGAAATCCGGAAGGTAGACAATTCTGTAAATGAACTGCTGGACGGACCGACACTGGATGCCTCCGCACTGGCAGGCAAGATCCAAAGGCTTCACATCTTCTTCAGTCTGCTGATCCCGGATATGTCCCATGAGGAGAAGCAGCTTCTGGATGAAGCCCTAATCAAAACCTATGCCAGAAAAGGGATTACACATAAAAATGAATCCCTGACAGATCCGCAGCATCCGGAGCAGTACAAAAAGATGCCCATTCTGGAGGATGTCTACAATGTCCTGCTGGAAAGCGAGGATACCAAACGTCTGGCTCATATCCTGAACCGCCTGGTTCACGGTTCTGCTTCTTCCTTTAACCAGCAGACCAATGTGGACCTGACCAATAAATATACGGTACTGGATATCTCCGAACTGACCGGTTCCAGCGATCTTTTAACGGTCGGCATGTTCGTTGCCCTGGATTATGTCTGGGATAAAGCGAAGGAAAACCGTACCGAAGAGAAAGCCATCTTTGTCGATGAGGTCTGGCAGCTCATCGGTGCATCCAGCAACCGGCTTGCAGCGGAATTCGTACTGGAGATTGCCAAGATCATCCGTGCTTACTCCGGAGCCGGCATCTTTGCCACACAGGATTTAAACGACTTCTTTGCTCTGGATGACGGGAAGTACGGCAAGGGTATCATCAATAACTGCAAGACCAAGATTATCCTGAACATGGAGGATGAAGAGGCACAGCGGGTGAAGACTATCCTGCATCTATCGGAAACAGAAGTAATGAACATCACCCATTTCCAGCGGGGCAACGGTCTGATCTCAACCAACAACAATAACATCACTGTGGAATTTAAGGCTTCCAATCTGGAAAAGGAGCTGATTACCACAGATCGGCAGGAGCTTCTGGAAATCCTTGCGAAACAGAAGAAACAGGCTGTGTAACTTTTGGCAGCACTGACGCTGCCCTTTTCATTTGAACTTCAAGAAGGAGGAGACTTATGTTACAGACATACAAATCCTATACCAGACGGACGCTGGCTATGCTGCTGGCAGTCCTTGTCGCAGTCGGCGCATTGTTTTCCGGCAGTTTTCCGGTTCATGCAGCCGACGGCACCATCAGCTATAAGGCAGGTGCCAATATCCCTTACGGCAGCTATTTTACCTCCCGCATGAGCTTTGACGGGAGCAATACTGCCTACTGCGTGGAACCACTGAAGAAAACACCTTCCTCTGGTTCCTATTCCTATGACCTTTTAAGCCAGAACTCCCCGCTCAGAAAAGCGCTCTACTACTTAAACGGCGGTTACGGCTACGATAAAGTCGTCAAGGATAAATATTTCAGTGGCTGGAGTGATGATAACAGCTATGTCATCGGACATCTGGTTGTCGCTTACATCTATGCCGGTAATTCCGCTGACACCGGAGCTTTCCATGGCGCCCCGCAGTCCTATATTGATAAAGCACTGGAAGTAGCCAGTGCCATTCAGGGACTTCCGAACCCGCCGGAAGGCTTCCGGGCATTCATCGTTCCGGGACAGGGCAGCCAGACCATTGCCGGAAGCTGGTATCAGGTTCCAAACGGCTGGATCGAACTGAAAAAATCTTCTGCCAACGGAAGCGTATCGGACGGGAATCCGAATTACAGCTTAAAGGGTGCTGTGTATGGGATCTATCAGGGTGAGAAGCTCATCCAGAAACTGACCACTGATGAAAACGGGTATGCCAGATCCGGCGAACTGGAGGAAGGCGATTATACCATAAAAGAGCTCTCTGCTTCCAAAGGCTACATTGTAGACACCAAAGCTCACAAAGTCACCGTAAAAGCAGAACAGACTTCTGCTGCAAACGTAACAGATATTCCGCAGAATAATCCCATGAATCTGGTGCTTGAAAAGCTGGATGCCGAAACAAAGAAAGCCTCCCCACAGGGAGCAGCTTCCCTTGCAAACGCAGAATTTACAGTCAAGTTCTATACCGAGCAGTCTGACAGTGATCCTGCGGAAGCTGGAAAGAAACCGGCACGTACCTGGGTATTAAAAACAGATGTTTCCGGAAAGATGCATTTTACCAAAGATTCCTTTGTAAGCGGCGATGCCTTTTACTATACCAGTGATGGCAAGACCGTCTGTCTTCCGCTCGGTACCATAACGGTACAGGAAAGCAAAGCCCCTGCCGGATACCAGCTCAATCCAACTGTCTTCGTACAGAAAATTACAGGTGACGGTAAGCAGGAAATGGTTTCGGTATACCAGTCTTCTACCATAGAAGAATCTGTCATCCGTGGCGGAGTGAAGATCCAGAAACGTGACAGCGAGACCGGAGAAGCAAAACCGCAGGGTTCTGCCACTTTGGAAGGTACTGTCTTTGCGATCACTACGTTAAATGAAAATCCGGTATTAGTAGACGGAACATCCTACACGAAAGATCAGGTTGTCCTTACACTTACTGCCGATAAATCCGGTTCTGCTGCAACTGCAAAAGATGCTCTCCCATTCGGACATTACCGTGTGGATGAAACAACTGCACCTTCCGGTTATCTGAACAGCGGAAAGATCTCTGTAGAATTTGACATCACAGAACAGGGAAAAATCGTGGAACTGACTGCAAAAGACAATTCCATCTCCAATCAGGTCATCCGCGGGGATCTGGAATTTGTCAAGATTGCTGACGGCAGCCAGAACCGTCTGGCAAATGTGCCATTTAAGATCACTTCCAAAACAACAGGCGAAAGCCATGTGATTGTGACAGATGCCAACGGTTATGCCAGCACTTCCTCCAAATGGAACAAACATACCGCAAATACCAACCGGGGTGAGTCTTCGGAAGACGGCATCTGGTTCGGCACCTCCAAACCGGATGATTCCAAAGGCGCTCTCATTTACGATACTTACACTCTGGCGGAACAGCGTTGTGATTCCAACAAAGGCATGGATCTTTTAACCTTTGAAGTCAAGGTTTATAAGGATTCTGTTCTGATACAGGTTGGAACTCTGACCGATGATGCCATTGAGATCGGCACGACTGCTCTGGATGCCGAGACCGGTACACACATGAGCCAGCCGGCAAAAGAAGTGACCATTGAAGACGTTGTGGAATACGAAGGACTGAAAAAGGGCCAGAAATACAAACTGACTGGAACCTTAATGGATAAAAAAACCGGGGAACCAATCCTTGTGGATGAAAAACCGGTGATTTCTGAAACTGAATTTACTGCAAAGAAATCCTCCGGCTCCGTCAAAGTAACCTTTACCTTTGATGCAACTTCCTTAAAGGGAAAAACAACCGTTGTCTTCGAGGAATTATATCAGGATGAGATGCAGCTTGCAGTCCATACCGACATCAACGATGAAGACCAGACCATCTATTTCCCGGAAATCAAGACTACTGCGAAAGATGCGGACACGAACTCCAATATTTCCTGTGCAAAGGAAGAAATCACGCTGGTGGATACGGTTTCCTTTAAGGGGCTGGTTCCTAACCAGAAATATGAAGTGACTGGAACTCTGATAGATAAAGAAACAAAGAAACCAGTCGAAGCAGACGGAAAACCGGTGACAGCAAAAGCATCCTTCAAGCCAAAAGAATCCGCTGGTACGGTAGATGTTACCTTTACCTTTGATGCCAGCTCCTTAAAAGGGAAAACAGTAGTTGTCTTTGAATCCCTGGCTTACAAAGACAAGGAAGTTGCCGTACACACAGACATTGCGGATGAAGGACAGACTATTTACTTCCCGGAAATCAAAACCACTGCAACAGATGCTGCTTCCGGCACACACTATGCAAAACCGGAAAAAGAACTGACGCTTACAGACCTTGTGGAATACAAAAACCTGATCCCAGGCAAAGAGTACAAGCTGACAGGAACACTCATGGATGCGGAAACCGAAAAACCTTTCGATGTGGATGGCAAAGCTGTGACTGCAGAAACAAGTTTCACTCCGGAAGAAGCTAACGGCAGCGTAGAGCTTTCCTTTACCTTTGATGCCTCTGCACTTTCCGGAAAAACGCTCGTGGCATTTGAAACAATGACTTTTGAAGATCACGAAGTAGCGGTACATGCGGACATCAAAGATGCCAACCAGACCATCTACTTCCCGGAAATCAAAACCACAGCCAAAGACGGCAGTGACGGGGATCAGGATGTCTCTGCTTCCAAGGAAGCGACTATCGTAGATACGGTCACTTATCATGGTCTGATGCCTGGATCTGAGTACAAAGTCATCGGAACCCTGATGAATAAGGAAACCGGAGAGGCTTTGTTAAAAGACGGAAAACCAGTTACCGCTCAGGCAGAATTTAAAGCAGAAAAAGCTGGCGGCTCTGTGGAAGTTACCTTTACCTTCGACGCTTCTGCTCTTGCCGGACAGGATGTGGTTGTCTTTGAAAAGCTCTACTATACAGACGGAAAAACCGAGCATGAGATTGCTTCCCATGAGGATCTGAAGGATGAAGGTCAGACCGTACACATGACGGAGCTTCCGAAAGAACCGGAGACGCCTCCGGTAGCTCCGCCTGTAAAGACCGGCGATGAGACGCCGCTTCTCCTGTATGCCGGAATCGCCATAGCTGCACTTGCAGGTGCAAGTGTCCTGGGCATCGTTTACTTCAAACGCAAAAAGAAACATCAGTAACTCATAACGAAGACTCCTGCAGGCAGCTCCCACATGGAACTGCCTGCTTCTTTAGTAGGTGATGAATATGAAACACCCCCACTGCAAGACAGATGCCAAGCACATCCGTCATTTTCTGAACCTCTGTGAAGGGAACTGGCACTCCTGTATCTACGTCTGGTGCCGCACTTGTAACGCACAGGAAAGCTGTGAGAACTCTGGCTTTTTATTCCATCCGGATGAAACGGGAAGCCCCTGCATCCTCCCTCTTTCAGATGCAGCGCTTTTGTTTCCCCGGATACCGGAGCCAACCGAATGTACCGGAAGCATGAGCATTGCTGCTTTTACAGAGCTTTATCTGCCCTATCTGGCCGCTCAGAAGCTGCCTTTAAAGCCATGTCCCATTCCGGCACTGCTCCGGCTTCAGGAGAACCAGCAATATGACTGGTAACAAAAAGTTGCACTTTCAGGCTCTTATACGTACAGGATATGTAAAGAAAGGAGGCACTGCCTATGTTAAACGTAATTTCAATCATCCAATGTATCGATCAGGTCTTTACGAACCTGATATTTATTCCCATGATTTTTGTCCTGTATGTGAAATTCCGTCCGAAAAAGCCATGGACCAGAAGGCGCAGGAACACTTACCTGCTCTGTCTGGTACTGATCAGCTTATTCCTGCTACGGATTTTCTGTGAGAAGTTCATCTTTACACCGGTTAATTATCCACGTTTCACAGACAGCGGCTTATTCCCGCTCATCCGAGCAATTTTCTATCCCGGCATCTGAAAAATGGGGATTCGTGCCATTTAGTCCGAATCTGGGATCAGTATCCGCTTGCGTCCTATGGGAATTCATCACCTGCTTACTTACAATATAAGTATACAGTACGTACTGGTTATTCACGTACACGTTACGTATCGTGTATGTACAAGCGAGGTGAAAACAGATGAAGAAACCAAAAATCATCCGCTGCCCTTACTGCGGCGGAACAGCAATATTAAGAGATGCATCCTTTGTATATGGAACGCATTCTCATGGCGGACAGGTTTATGTCTGCTCCCACTATCCATCCTGCAATTCCTATGTCGGGGTACATCCGGGAACCAAGATACCAAAAGGAACGCTCGCCAACCGGGAGCTTCGTCAAAAGCGGATTCAGGCACATCGAATTTTCGATCAGATCTGGCAACAGGGCATCCTTTCCAAACCGGAAGCATATCGCTGGGTGGCAGATAAGTTCTGTCTGACAGATAAGCAGGCTCACATCGGACAGTTCAGCAACTATATGTGCGACCAGCTCATTCGGGAATCCGCAGATGTTTTAAAGAACAACCATATTCCCTTCCGCCTCCGGGCAGCCAGCTGAAAGGCGGTGATTGATGATGACCTTACCACTAAATAAAAAGCAAAAACAACTGGTGGAAAAATCCATGGATCTGGTTCCGATCATGATTCGTTCCATGACCCGCACCGCTGCCTATGTAACTGAGGAAGAACAACAGGAATTATGTCAGATTGGATATCTGGCTTTGTGCCGGTCGGCTGTCGGATTTGAGGAAGGAAGATCATTCCAGCCTTATGCCAAAACTATCATCCGTCATGCCATCTTTGACTACTGGCGGAAAATTGCCCGTGACCGCTCCATGCTCTGTTCTCTGGACGAAGCATCATCTGAAGATGAACATCTCCATTATCGTGATTTGTTTTCCTACGAGGATACACAAACAACTCACCCGGAAAAGGACACAAACCAGACCTTGCTTCTTGAGCATTTAACCCAGCTTGGCACCGGACAGTCCTCAACTATTCAGAAGGGAATTGTAGCCCTCTATCTGCAACAGCAGGGATATACCAGCTTTGACTTGGCAAAACACTACCAAGTACCAGCCAATCGTGTACGGGCATGGCAGAGCAAAGCACGGAAACTATTACAGCAGGATGATGCACTCTATGCACTTCTGACTTAACCTTGAAGGAGGGAACTTTTATGCTGACACTTTATACTGCTGTCGGAACCTTAAAATTTCAAAAAACGACAGGCGGAAAATCCATTCCTCTTGTAATCAACGATGGACAAGAATATGGACTATCGGATGACGAGCTGCTGCTCTGGAGCTGTCTTGCCTTCCAGATTCTGACGCTCCATGAACTCCAGGATGCCTATACCCTGCGCCAGATACAGAAAGAAGGTCCGAAAGGCTTATCCTTCCAACACTATCTGAACCGACTTTCCTTACGCGGTCTGGTTGTAAGCGGAATTGGACTGACAGGGGTGGATGCCTTATATCGCCTTCTCGGCAGTCTGACCATTATTCCCTTGAAGGATACCTTTCCCATCCGGCTCTTTGGCTGCGTTCAGCTTTATCTGGAAGGAACTATTGGTGCAAAAGAGTTTGGCAGATATTTAAAGAAGAAACCCTCTTCACCGATGGAAGATACCATTCTGAAGCTGGCTGATAAGGTATCCCTCACGACCGCTGAGCTTGTCACAAGTATGGAGCAGGAAAAAGTAATCCACAACGAATCGGATATTATGGATGAGTTATACACAGAACCGGAGACAACTTACCAAACACTTGTGGATGATGTCCAGATTCACCATCCCCAGTATCCAGTGCTGCAGGCTATTGCTAATTTGTACCTGAATAAACAAATCACATTTCATACATGTTAAAGGAAGGAACCTTATGCCAAAACCATTTTTCACAAAGCTGGTTGCCATCAGTGCAATCGGCTTTTTCTGTGTACTTTTTGGGTGCATCTTCGGGATCGCCACCCATGACCGGCTCTTTATCCTCATGAGCCTCCTCATCGGAATCTGCAGCATCTTGCGTGCACTCAGTTTCTACCACCTGATCCATACACATGCTTATCTGTCACTGGACGTAAGCTGCACGAAACGGGAACAGACACTCTTCGGGAAAAACCAGCAATATTGGTTTGCCAGTGATAACGGAAAGGAATACGCCTTCTCACTGGAAAAGAATATCAAACTCCTAGAGGGACATCGGTATCGGCTGTACTTCCGGAAACCACAGCAGGGAACAGGGCAATCGATGCCATGTGCCGGAGATATTCTCGGATATGAAGAACTCACCGATCAACTGCCGGAACTTCCGGATACATCCGTTTAGATAGAAAATGAGCCGCCCGTACTGCATCACCCCTACAGTTCTGGCGGCTCATTTTATTATAAATAACCTCTCTTATTTCTATCAAACAATAGTGTTTGTATCCGCTTCAATGCCATGAGCATTTGCTCCGGGAATGTCTTAGTTAAACTTGAAAGAATTAGATTTTCATTCTCATTACACAAATATTATTAGATAACCAATTCAGAAATATCAATGCTCGTTTTATAGTTTTGTTTTACTCCGCCAGGAGAAGTAATAAAAATCGTAGCATATTCCCCATTTTCATAAAGGGTAATTTCTTTTATATCTTTTTCTTCATCTTGGTTCGTAGTATCGCAATAAAATTTTATGGTATATTTAGGGTTCATACCTATGCTTTTTTCTGTCTCTTTCCATGATTTTATATTTAAAGCAGAAATAACCTTGTCTATATTATGCTTATCATCATACTTTACCAGCAATTCCTTATTTGCGGCATCATATATCTCTATAACTTTTACACCTTTTACATAATTGTCCATTCTCTGCCTTTTTCCGCCCCGCCAGATACCTGTGCCGGTATTTCAGCTCTGCATACTCTGTGATCCGTTTCATGTAGACTGCATCATAAGCTCCGCCTACAGCACCAACCACCGGAATTCCCTGTAAGAACTTCATATACAGAAGCTCTTTTGACAAAGCTCCCGCCGTTTGTTCGATCTGCTCCTTATCCTGATACTCTTCCGGCAGTATTCCGTTTCTGATAAATTCATTTACTTTCCCGTCAATCTCACAAAGTGTATCCCCATAGGATACTGCTCCCCGGATCAATAATAAGATAAAATATTTTTCTTCCCTGCTTTCATAGCTGTATCCATACTGCAGAGCAGTCTCATAAATATTCTTTAAAATCATCCCTGTAAATACCGGAATATCCGGCAGACCGATTCCCAATACGCCCATCCCGATTCCAGACACACCGGATAGCAGTAAATTCTTTGTTCCCGTATCTCTTGCCTTTTTAGAAAAAGAGCGGAGGGATTTGGAATTCTGCTTTACATCCGCCATATACTGCCGCACCTGATAATCCTGCTCCAGTTTTGTCCGCTGATACGTCTTTTCAATAACCCCGGTTCCTTTCTCGAAAATCAGAGCAAATGCCTTCGCAAAAGCGGTATCCAATGTTTTCTGAAGTTTCGGCGGTATCTTTTCCTCCAGTTTCTGATTCAGAATGCTCTCCCTTTTCTCTGAACGCTTCTGAAGGAATCTCTGCTCCTGTACTTCCAGCTTTTCCCACTCCTTCTGAAGCGGTGTCCTTTTATCAAATAATCGCATCTTAATACACCTCCGCACCAAACGGCATCAATGCCAGTTTCGCCAGTTTAAACTGCTGTAAACCAAACGGGATTCCGATAATCGTCACACATAAAGCTGTACCCAACGCCAGATGCTCCAGTGCAAGAGGCAGACCGGATACAATCAGCCAGATGATATTCAAAAGGAACGAACCAGCTCCGCCACCATACTGCACCTCTTTTCCAAAGGGGAAAAAACTAAGCGCCGCAAATTTAAAACACTGCATCCCCACCGGAATCCCCACAACGGTAATACACCAGAGACAACCTGCCAGACACCAGCTCAGCCCACTGACTGCGCCGCCAAACACAAACCACAACACATTTCCCAGGCATCCCATATGCTACACCTCCCCATTCATCCGATTTTTCACATCAGCAAGTATCTTTTCTATCCGGTTGATGGCATCATCCACCTGTTCTCTTGCATCTGCAATCTTGCTCTGCACCATATAATCTGCCACCAGCCCGTCCAGAAAGAAATCCGCAAAGGAAAGGAAGCTGCCGATTTCCATGCGCAGATCCAAGGAAACCTGCACATCTCTTAATTCTCTCTGAAAACGCTGAATATCGCTTTTCGCCTGTTCCATCAACGCAGCTGCGTCATTCATTTTAGAATGCTTCACAAAGTCACTGATAAAGCCTCCTCCAAGCATATCAAAAATGCCCCAGTTTCTCGCACTTCCCAACTTATCCCTTGCTGCGTAAAGGCTCTGAAGCGCCCGCTCCCCTGCCTGTACTGCTTCCTGCATTTCCCGTTTCATCATTTCGTTACTCATCGTTTATCCTCTCTTTCTTTTTAGCAGACTATTGCGGCAGATTTTCTATATTTCATAATAAAAAAAGACTCCTATCATGACCTCTGCCACAATAAAAGTCTTGCTATCTCATTTGCTACGGGTATCTCTCGATACCGGTTGTCGGTTACAAAACCACCTCTTTCAAGGCGTTCAGCTACTCCCTTTTTTGCTTGAGATGAATATAACATATTGGAAATAATTTGTCAAATCATGCATTTTTCTTTTCCAACCGTTCCGCTTCTCTGGCAAATACATGCGAGATATCAAACAGTTCCGGTACATCTGATATGGTACACACATTCACACAATAATTGAGCCATGGAAATTCTTTTGTCATCTGATAAATAACTGCCATGGCTTTTGCTTCTGACATTGCTTCCACCGAATGATATCCCGATCCCTGAATATGCTCAAATCCGTTTGCTTCAAAAAAGTCCCTTACATCCGCATATGCATTATGCCAGTCACCTTTCGGATAATATTCCTTTAGTGCTTGTGTATTCAGGTCAAAATTGATGCCTTTCCTCTGTAAGCTGTCCATCTGTTAGTTCCTTATAAAGTCTGTAATCAGGTTCTCCTTTTCTGTTCCGTTATACCAGAAACACTCTAACAAATTCTCTGCAATTCCTACGGAGTTTTTCAACTGAAAGATTGCTGCCCAGAATCTTCCATAGTCCTGCTTGCGTCCCCGGTCAAGATAAATCCTGCTTCCAAGGGCTTTGACTGCACAGCTTAAATCCTCCTGCTCAAAAATCTGATCTGCCTGTTCACACATCTGATTTACCGTTTCCGGAGCGAGCTTGCTTGTATCAAATTTAAGTTCTACTTTATACATTATACTCATCCTTTCATACAACAAATGACTGAGTGACTCTTCTCTTTCTACTGTAATTCTACCATGAAACCTATATAAAGTCATTCCCCATTTTCACTTGCTTTAATATAAATTTTTCCTTTTATTTTGGAAACACAATCTCCACACAGAACTCATTCCCTTCTATCCGGGCGCTGATTTTCCCATCCATACGAAGTACCAGCTCTTTCGCAATTGATAAGCCGAGACCGCTGGAAGTCTTACTGCGTGCTTCATCCGCTTTATAAAACCGTTCAAACACCTGATCTACATTTATTTTTTCCACATGACATACTTGATTTTTTATCTGTATCCGGATGTTGTTTTCAACTTCTTCCAGTGAAATACTGATTTTCTTCTCCCCGTGATCCAGTCCGTTTTTTATGATATTCTGAAAAATTCTCTGGATTCCCTGTTCATTTCCGTTCATAAACAGCAGTTTATCTGTAATCTGTATCTCCGGTTCAATTCCTCTGCCCGTCCATTCATCGTAGTAGGAAAATATGGTATCTTTCAAAATCTTGTTGATACAGCAGGATGACATTTCCAGATGAAAAGAATCGTTTTTAAGTTTTGTAAAAGTAAATAATTCTTCCAGCATTTCTTTCAGGCTGCCGATTCTCTCCTGTATGATCTTCATATACCGTCTCTGCTCTTCCTGGTCTTCACAGGTTTCCATTAACTGAAAATATCCGTCAAGGGATGTCAAAGGAGTACGGATATCATGTGAGAGATTTGTATATGTATCCGAAATCATCTCCTCTTTCTTCAAGTATTCCTTCTTTTCCCTTCGCTTCAGTTCCAGCCATTCGTTTAAAACATCTGCCAACTCACCAATGCCTCCAAAATCCATTTCTCTGGTAATCAGCATGTTGCTGTCGTGCTTCATCAGAAACGACAACTGGCGGCAGATGTCTTTCACCTGCCGCTGGTATTTCCAAAATAACATTCCTTGTACCAGTATCACTGCTATCAATAGCACGAACCCTAGTTTTATCATTTAGATATCTCTCTTTCTGAATACCCATGCTGTCAGTAATGTAACCACGATTCCGAACGCCGCCGCAATCACAACTGCCGTCAGGCATTCCTTATTGGTCGGTGACATGGATAAAAGTGCAATCTTTCCTGTCACTGTATATTTCAAAATCTGGAAATTCTCCACACCTGCCTTCTGGATCAAATGATTGATCACTCCGTATAAGACAATCATGGTATTCATGCACAGGCAGATAACAATCGTCATGCTGAACACGTTGCTGTTCAAAACCACCGCAATCGCCATACTGATTAGTACCAGTGCATAATGAAGCAAAATCTGAATACCAAAGTATCTCAGCAACTCGCTTCCATTCCCCCACTCCAGATATCCGAAGTACATCTGCTGTGCAATAATCTGAATGATGAAATAAAGCAGCATGGTAACAGTCGTATACACAAACAACACGGAAGCTTTGGAAAAGATCAGGTTTCTCCGGCTCCTTACCTGCCCGCCGATATTTTTAATATAACCGCTTCCTATATCTGCACTGGAAAACAGCACTGTAAAAATCACCAGAAACAACGCCACAAACTTCGCCTGCAGGTTTGCATATACCTGATCAAAGACCGTTACTTTTTCTCCCGGCTGTGTCGGCAGGAATACGGACATTCCCATATTGATGGTTTCTGGTTTCACTGTTTCTGCAATGTTTTCTGTCTGCTGTTGTTCCGCTTCCTTGTTCATCGTATCAATATCCAGTTTCGACATGGATGTGGAGAAGAATATAGCTGCCGCCATCACAATCCATACCACATACATACTTTTTGTCCGGACCATCCGGTACAGATCCATTTTTATCATATTAAGCATTTTGATTCCCTCCTGTCAGATTCAAGAAATAGGTTTCCAGTTCTTCACTGGTAATGGAAATTCCATTGACCAAAATTCCTGCTTTTGCCAGTTCCATATTGACATTGGCGCTTTCATTCAATCGTTCAAATATATGGATATGGCTCTTATCTGTAACCTGATAGTTGGTAAATCCCATTCTGTCCAGAATCGGGACTGCCTGCTCCGGATGGATTAACTCTATTTCAATCCGTTCACTGCAGCGTTTCATCAGTTCTTCGCTTGTCAGCTCCTGCAGAAGACTTCCATTATGGATAATTCCATAATCCGTTGCAATCTTAGATAATTCCTCTAAAATATGACTGGATATCAAAATCGTCATATTCCGTTCATCTCGCAGTCTCTGTATGGTATCACGCACCTCTGCAATTCCCTGGGGATCAAGCCCATTGATCGGTTCATCAAGGACCAGGAGATCCGGCTCCCCGACCAGTGCCAGCCCGATTCCGAGACGCTGCTTCATTCCAAGGGAAAAATGTTTCGTTTTTTTCTTTCCGACACCTTCCAGTCCGACCGTCTCTAAGATATCTTCGATGTATCCCTTTTTCCGAATACCAAACAATTCACATTTTATTTTCAGGTTTGTATATGCATTCATGTTGCCATACAGCCCCGGTGCTTCAATCAGACACCCCACACGAGAACGAATCCTCTCCAGTTCTTTTCCTTTACACCCGAACATCTCAATCTCTCCGGCTGTCGGTCTTGCAAGTCCACTGATCATCTTCAGGCAAGTCGTCTTTCCCGCACCGTTCCGTCCGATAAATCCATAGATAGCACCCTTTTTTATGTGAAGGTTTACTTTATCCACTGCCTTATGATGACCATACTGCTTCGTCAATCCATTTGTACTTAATAACAATTCACTCAATGCTTTCATCTCCTTTTCTTATCTGCTGTTATCATATCGGATAAATCCTAATCAAACGCAAATAAATAGTAAAAAAAGAGTAAAGATTAAGAATGCAGACGGTAGCCGATTCCCCATACGGTATCAATATATTCCTCCTGCGTTACTGCTTTTATCTTTTTCCGGATATTGCTGATATGTACATCCAGTGTCTTTGTCTCTCCCATATAGTGTTCATCCCACGCATATTCAAAAATCTCTTCTTTGCTGAAGACCTGTTTCGGATGCTCCAGTAAAAGCTCCAGAATTGCAAATTCCTGCTTTGTAATTTTGGGAAGCAGCACTCCGGCAATCCGGACTTCAAAGCGCTCACGGTCCAGTTCCAGGTTTTTATATGACACGCTTTTATGTTCCGGCTCCTGCTGCATATGGCGGAGCTGAACCTGAATCCGGGCAAGCACCTCCTGTATCTCAAACGGTTTTGTAATGTAATCATCTGCCCCACTGGTAAGAAGCCCGATTTTTTCATCCAATCCGTCTTTGGCTGTCAGGACAATAACCGGCGTATTGCCCTGTTTCCGAATCTGGGCAAGCACCTCTTCTCCTGAAATTCCCGGAAGCATCAGATCCAATAGAATCAAAGAAAAGCCCGCCTTATCCATCTGGAACAGCATCCTCGCTTCCGTCCCGGAAAAAGCCTGTACCGTCTCATACCCTGCTTTCTGTAATGCCGTATATAAAAGATTATTGATATCCGTATCGTCTTCTACAATCAGAATTCTGTTTTTCTGCTCCATTTTTCTCATCCTTCCATTTTCCGATTTAAACAATATTATATTGCACTTTTATAACTATGTCCAAAATTCTTTTGATATTATCCTTCCACCTCGTCTACATATGCTATATATAGTTCTAATTCTTTTGACATATGCTATATCTTGTGTTAATATAATCTTGTATTTAAGTTTTTGTGCTGTCCCGTCATGGGAGTCTGGACCATTCATCCAGAAGCATATGCAGTTTAAGTTTGGAAAATCGTGTCATTATACTGCCGTTTTATACGGTGCTATAATGGCACTTTTTTTATTTTAATCTATTTTAACGCCCAAAGAGGCAGAAAGGAGAATTTTTATGTCAGCAATTTTAACAATTTTAGGGAGGGCCACAAGAGATCCTGAGATGCAGCAAGGAAAAAATTCCGGTACGGAATATGTTTCTCTGGACATTGCAGTTTCACAGCGAGGCCAGGATGGAAAGGAAGAAACCATTTACTATCAGTGCTATTTTAACAAGTTCCTTGCAGAACGCTTAGCAAAAGCAGGCGTAAAGAAAGGAACCGGGCTGATGATCTATGGTGATCTGGAGCTTCATCCGTTCATTTATCAGAAAGGAAAGAATGCGGGGCAGGCAAATGCCGGTCCGAGGATCAATGTCAAGGACTGGCACTTTGTACCATCCAACCGTTCTGACAGCAATACCGGACATCCGGGTGCAAACCAGAACAGCCAGCCGAATGGTGGTGCGGCAACGCCCGGTGCAGCCGGCAATGGCAGCTACCCAATGCAGGGAAATCCCAATGGCAGCTACCAGAATCAGGCAATGCCTGGCGGCTATCCACAGCAGGGAATGGCTCCTGCTAACGGTGCCTACACGCCTCCTGCAAATGGCGGACAGTATCAGGCTCCGCCAAACGGAACCGGTCAGCCACAGAGCAGCTACCCGCCGCAGGGCAGTTATACCGGAATGCCAAATTACGGAGGTATGCCGGGCAGTCAGCCAACTGACGGCTTTCAAAATGTGCCGGAACAGATGGCATCCCAGTTGCCCTATTAACTCTCAAGGAACCCTATGTTGAGGAATTGCATTTATCATCTTTGTGATGATGCAGTTCCTCTTTTTCATGTCCGGAAGCGGCGATTTCCCATCCAGCTTCCGGGCTTGTCTAAGAATCATGAATCAGAAAGGAATCAGCTCATGAAAAAATCAAATCGAAAAAAATTCTTACAGTTTGTCGTGCTTGTACTGTTTCTTGCAGCACTTTTCGTACCACAGGATGCCAACCGGCTTCTGATTGCAGGCATTGCCCTGATCGGTATCGGAGTCACGCTGTTCAGTTATCTTCTCCCGCTTTTCACGGAACGCCTGAAAAACAGGGAGCATAAGCTACGAAAACGCCCAGAAAGAACTCGTCATCTGGAAGGAACACCTGATCTGGAAACCATTCTCTGGAGACAGATCAAATTCCAGATTACCGGAAAGCTCAAGGAAGCCTTCCCGGATGCCACATGGGATTTTGTGAAAGAACCACCGCTCTCCCAGATACTGGATGGGGAACCATTACGGATTCGCACACGGAATACCGGAAGTTATAATTTTGCGGAAATTCTCATGGATGCCCGTGGCAGTCTGACGCTTCAGATGATGACCATTGAATCCTTACATAAAAAGGAACCGTCAGAAGGAAATCCGGATTCCAGACCAGCCGTTAATCCCAAATCATGGTATTCCCTGATTGGGAAACCGCTACTGATGGAATTGGTCGGTGACTTACAGGCAAGGGGCTATGAAAAGCTGTTTATCAACGAGCAGGGAGATGTCTATATTCTGAACGGCACTGAACCGGAAGTCCGGGGAAAGCTGGAACATTTCCCGCCCAAAGATTACTGGGGCGAATTGACGGAGATTTTTACTGAAGATGAATTGACCACAGAAGAGACCGAGCAGGCACTGGAACTGTCCTGGATCTCATAAGAAGGAGGAACGAATCATGGCAAATAACATCGTAGCAACCTGGGGGTTCAAACGCAAACTCCCGGAACCATTTGAGGATTATACGGACCATGCAATCTTTGATGACATTGCATCCAAATACTGTACTCAGCCACGGAAAAAATCCACGCTTCATGCAGCTACCCTGCGGGCAGTCCTTGCTTATCTGGAGCTGGAAAACCCGGTTGGCAGTACCCCGCCGGAAAAGCTTGGGGCGGTCGGTACCCAATCCAACAATTTTGTTGTGGCGGAATATCCGAGCAAAACCGGTGATCTTCAGGTGGTTGTCTACAACCAGCTAAACGGAAAGTTTTACGGAGGCTGCTATACTCCTCCGCCGGATGTGGAAAGCACACCGGAAAAATACGAATTTAAAGACTCCAAACAGTCCGGTGCGGCTCTGCTGTTCGCACTGATGCCGGTTTTTCTGGCAGATGAAGAGTGTAATGAAAAGTATCAGGAATTAAAAGCGCACCGGGACAACGGTTATCCCGATCTGGACGCCGCTGCGGAAACAGCAGCCGTTCTCTGCGACAACATTTACCGGAGAACCCGCTATGCATCAGGTCTCCCGACCGGTGGTGTTAAGATTGACCTTCCGGCAAACGGCGTATTGTCGCTGATCAAACCGTTAAATATCCAGAAGGGGGTCTATGCACCAACCGAAGTGCTCCATGGAGACTTTCAGGTGTTACGTCCAGGAAGTGGATTTAAGAAAGCACAGGCAGCCATTTCCAGAGATGATTTTGTTGGGAAATTTATCCTGACCGCATCCCGAAGGCTGTCTCCGGAAGAGGAGGTATCTGTTCCGACATTGGCAGAGTGGTACATCATCCCTCCGGAAATCAAACGGATCTGCGAACACGCAAAACTGACAACGGATACCACACAGCCGATGCGGAATTTTCTTTTACGGGGACCGGCAGGTACCGGAAAGACCGAAGGAGCCAAAGCCATTGCTTCCGCACTTCACCTTCCTTACCGCTGCATTACCTGTTCCGCAAATACAGAGGTATTCGACCTTTTAGGTCAGATTCTTCCGGATGTGGACGGAAAACGCACCCGGCTTCAGCGGCAGTACCCGTCTTTTCAGGAAATCCAGTTAGATCCCTCCGGTGCCTATCAGAAGCTGACCGGAAACTATGATGAAGAAATTTCTGCCGAGGACACCTACCAGAAGCTGATCGATACGATTTTTGATGAAATGCACAGCTATTATAAGGAACACACCTCCGGACAGAACTTCCAGTATGTGGATACGCCTCTAGTCGAAGCCATCCGCTATGGGTATATTCTTGAGATACAGGAGCCTACGGTCATTGCTAATCCCGGTGTACTGGTTGGACTTAACTCCCTTTTAGACCGCTGTAACAGCGTATATCTTCCAAACGGAGAAACCATCCACCGTCATCCGGATACGACCATCGTAATCACCACAAACAATGACTATGCAGGCTGTAAACAGATGAACCAGTCTGTCATTTCCCGAATGAACCTTGTGATTGATCTGGATGAACCGGATGAGGATACACAGGTAGAACGTGCCATGGCTGTTACCGGATGCAAGGATGCAAAAACGGTACGTCTGATGACACGCATTGTCAAATCCATGGCTGTCTACTGCCGGGAAAATCTCATTACAGATGGCTGCTGTGGCATGAGGGAGCTGATTTCCTGGGTGCAGTCCTACATGGTCTGCGGGGATATCCGGGAAGCGGCCCGTTACACGGTGCTTGCCTCTGCCTCTGCCGATGCTGAGAACCGTACGGAAGTGGAAGAAAGCTGTCTGGATACTGTGCTTGCTGCGTAGGACACGCCTATGAGAAAAGCAGCACTCACAGAAGCCCAGATCCGAAAGCATCTGGCAGATAATCTGTCTTATCTCCGGCAAGCCAAAACACCGAAGTTATCACAAAAGGCAGTTGCCAGAATCTTAAATCTTCCCCCGAAAACCATTATGAATTATGAAAATGCAAACTCCTCCCCGATGGCTTATGCCGTCCTTCGCCTTGCTGTGTATTACGGCTGCACGATGGAGGAACTGCTGACAAAAAATCTAAGAAAAGAAAGGAAGAATATCACGTGAATCACAGCCAAAGAAATTTAAAGAAACTAATCCGGGCAAAAGAGGATTCCATTGCGGATGAGGAGTTATTCCTCTCCGCTGCCTATCAGAAGTACCAGACCTCCCTTGCCAGAGCCGTTACCGGACGTTACCGGTATGGACTGCAGGTACTGCTGGACTGGGACATTTCCGAACAGGCAGGCGTTGCATATACCGACAATTATAAGGTACATCTCAACGCAGCGAACCCGATCACCCAGTCTTTCCCCACCCGTTTCTTACGTTCCCAGAGCCTGACAGGGCTCACCGGGCATGAAGTGGGGCACTTACTCTATTCTGATTTCACAGCCCACGCTGTTCATCTGAGGAGTCTGGAAAACGGTTCCTTCTATCCGAAGGAGCCGGAGCTATCCCTTCCAGCTTATCAGACAGCACTGGAGGAGATCAAAGAAGTGTTAGAAGAAAAGGACAAAGCCGGATGCCTGACACTGGCACGATGCGCCGCAACTTTTCAAAACATTCTGGAAGACATCCATATTGAAGACCGTATGTGTGAGGAATTCCACGGCACCTTCCGACAGGGGATTGAACTCAATAACCTGCGTATGTCCGAACAGATTCCTTCCATACAGGAACAAATTGACAAAGAATACCAGCCATTTTCCATCATTGCCAACCTGATCCTTTCCTATTGCCGGACCGGAAACATCAACAATCCCACCGGCTATCAGGGGGATTATCTGGATACCATTTCCGATTGTACCGATCTTCTGGATACGGCAATGGAATCGGAAAAAGGCACTGACCGGATGCTGGTTTCCAATGCGCTCTTAGCCCTGACCTGGAACTATATCCAGCCGCTCATCGAAAAAACACGGGAGGAATTGGAAATGCATGGCGAGGATTCCGCTGCCGATGCTCTGGAAGATCTTCTAGGGGATGAAGTCAGCAGCGGCGCTCCTCTTCCGACCGGAAAAAGCGGTGCCATTCCAAAGAATATCAACCCAGCTTCCCCAAAAGGAAGCGGGAATGATGAGGGCAATGCTCCTTCCGGTCCACGTACCAAAGAGGATGCTATAGAGGAAGCCAAACAGGTGCTTTCGGAAGAAGGCGGGCGCATCGCTCTTACAAAGACCAATACCATTCTGGATGAAAACAACCCCGGCGTCACTTATGTCAGTCAGTATCAGGGCAGCGGCTATGAGCATGCTGCAGAGGATCTGTTCCGGATCTTGAACGATGTGGCTGCAGAAAAGGTGCAGGAAGACTGTCAGACGGAACTGACCGAGGAACTGCAGAAAACAGCCAATGATATTCATTACGGCAATGCCCATGCAGGCATCCATGTTACCATCCATCGCCTGACCAGTGTTTCCGATTACCTGAAGAATGAATACCAGACAGTTGCTCCCCCGCTCCTGCGGGCTTCCAAAAAGCTGCAAAGCACCATCCTGCCGCTTTTGAAAGAAGAACAGCAAGGCGGAAAGCAGAAGAATCTCCTGTTTGGAAAACGTCTGGACTCCCATGCTCTCTATAAGACAGACGGAACCATCTTTACCAGAACCAGACTTCCAGGAGAGGAAAAACGTCTGGCTGTTGCCCTCCTGATTGACGAGAGTGGTTCGATGGGTTGGGGTGACCGGATGACACATGCAAGAAAGACTGCCATTGTCCTTTATGATTTCTGTAAAAGCCTCGGTATCCCTATCACCATTTACGGGCATTCCACGGATGCAGGCGGCGTTGCTCTTTACTCCTATGCAGAATTTGATTCTGTGGACAATGAGGACTGTTACCGGCTGATGGATATGTGCGACCGCAACGGGAACCGGGACGGCGCAGCTCTCCGCTTCGTAGCAGAGCATTTGTGCACACGCCCGGAGCTTCAGAAGCTGCTGATCCTGATTTCTGACGGTCAGCCAGCCGATTACGGCTACAGCGGAACGGAAGCAGAGGCAGATCTGCGGGGCATCAAGAAAGAATACGAAAAACGGGATGTCATCCTGTTTGCGGCTGCCATTGGTGACGATAAGGAAAATATCCGCAGGATTTACAAGGACGGATTCCTGGATATCACGAAACTGGAAGAGCTTCCAAAGAATATGGCACAGCTTGTCAAACAGCATCTCAAATAAAGGAAGGTGAATACTCATGAATGAAACTTATCAAAACCGGATTACCGACCAGATCTGCAAGATCCAGAATGACCGGGCACTCATTGCCTTTTATGACCGGCTCCGCTACGCACCACTCGGCAACTATGCACAGCTACATGCCAAAGGGGAATATCAGGAAAACGGGCATAAAGTACATTCTTTAATCTGCATCACCATTCAGGATTATTCCAACGGTACCGGAGACCGGAATATCATCACCCGTTTCAACCTGGCACCGGAACAGATCCAGTTCCTCTTAACCCGGATCACTTCCGGTTTTCAGGAATTTGAATGGAGCCAGAGCAAGATCTACGGCAATCCCGATCAGAACGGTTATTCCACAGCCCAGATGTTTTATATCTCCAGACATCCCTATGATTCCAAAGGGCAGCCTATGAAAAGCCCATGGAAAATCCAGATTGTAAATGGGAAAGGCATCAAAGCACAGAATAAGAACGGTGGTTCCTACATGCAGCCACGCAGCTTCCAGTCCGAAAAGACGACAGCCATCCAGCTTACCGACATGGATCTGTTCACGCTTCTGAAGCGGACGGATTCCTATATTTCCAACTGGGAAACGGTGATTGCTGCATCACTGATCAATAACGGAAAACGGATGCTGGCAGACCAGCAGAACAGTCAAATGCAACAGACAGCACAGGCTCCGCCTTACGCTGCCTAAATTTTCAGAAGAGAAGCGGTACTTTACTGCTTCTCCTCTTTTTAAGAAAGGAGACTTTAGTTATGAATATTGCACTCATCCGGACCATGGACTCTCAGGGGCGTATCGTCATCCCTGCAGAAATCCGGAAACAAATGAAGCTCTCAGACGGAGATGCACTGGAACTGGAAAATGTGGGAATGGAGCTGCTTTTACGCAAATGCCCTACCCACTTAAACGGAAAAGAGGAAATGGCTTCCTATCTTTCCGTCCTCTACAGTGTCATCCACTGTGGTATCGCAATTTGCAGTGAGGCTCACATACTCGTATCTGCGGGCATCTATCTTCCGGAAGGCACTCCCGTTACAGAAGAACTCGCCGAATTGGTTGCGGACGGCCAGGAACTGATCTCTGCTGAGAACTGCCCTGTCTACCCGGTATCCAACACCCGTCAACCGGTTTGTGCTTTTTTCCCGATTTTAAGGGAAGACAGAGAGCCGCTGGCACTTCTTCTCTGTTCCAGAACCGGACAGCATTTATCCGAGATGGAATTGGGATGCGCCAAACTGGTCGCTGCCGTAATTGCAAACAAAATTAAGTAAGGAAAGGAGCGTGAAATCAATGAAGAATACAAATATAACCTTACACACCACCCAAAAGAAAGAATATGTCCTCACCGGAATCCTGTCCCTGCCCCTCCATCTGGGAGAACGGGCGTGGATCTATAGTTATAACCAGACCTTTGCTACCAGTCCGGTGCAGAGTATTCTGGAAGTATCCGAAAACGGTGTGGTATTTGAGACCTGCAACAGTATTTACCGTCTCAGCTACACCCGTGTTCCGATGGAGCTGGAGGCGATGTGTGCTTGACAAGAATGGAAGAACTGGAGAGCTGCCTTTCGGGGCTCCTCTCCACCTTAAAGAAGAACCGGGAACATGTGCCTCTGGAAGTGCTGAAGACACAGTATAAGCAGCCGTATGAAGAACTGGTCAGAAACATCAACCTGACCGCTTCTGCCTATGCAAAATCTGTGCTGCTCCACCGGCTGGTCCTGAATCCGGATGCAGATGTGGAGGAACAATGTACCGTCATCAACCAGATGATACAAACTTCCGGGATGCTGAAGAAAATCAGCTCCTGCATGTCCAAAACCTATGATGTAGGACAGATATATCCTCTGATACTGGAACTACGCCATATGGTCGAACAGGCACTCTGGCCCTATGTGAATCAGGCAACTTGTCTGGTCGCAGATCTGGATGATATAGAAAAAGAACCGACAATTTACAATTTTTTGACACATGAAGTTTATGAAAATGATACCTGGATTCACCGAGAAATCGACCTGCGCTGGAAACTACTGGTACATCTTACTCCCGAACAAAGAGAATCCGTACCACCAGCCAATCATAGTATGAATGGAGGAATTTACCATGAAAGAACAACCATCTAATCCTTGCGAGAAAGTCTCATTTATTTTGACCTATGACCAGCTTGAAGCTGCTTATAACATCTACCGGGAACAATTTATTTCCTGCGACTTCATCCGCCGCTCCATGGAACGTCTGGAGGAAAGAATCGGACTCTGCAACCTTCCATATGAAACGCTGCGTGATGATCCAAGCCTTCTTCATGAAGCATACCTGCAGTTTCTCCGACTGGAAGACTGCAATGTGGCTTATAACGACACGCTGGAGCAGGTAATTGATGCAATCGAACAATGGCTTGCCTCTGGCACCTTATCCCCTGTAAACCTTACGGTTTCCAACCAGAATATGGGTGAAACTTTTGGAACGGAGGTGGATGTGTAATGGCAAATATCTGCTGTGATGATGTGATCTTTTATACAGAAGGAAATCCGGAAGGACTATATGACTTGTGGGAGGACCTGGAAACCTACATCATTCTGAACCAGAATCCTGATTTATGCTGGATTGGCAATTTATTTTCCCACAAGAAAATAGATTCCACCGGAATATCTCTTCGTGGAAATGTCAGCTACATGGAATGGAATGATACGTATATTCTACTTTCTTTAGAGACAGCATGGACTCCACTTTATGAAGCATATCAGGCGATAGCCGCTGCATATCATGTTCCCTTTGTGATGCAAAGCATAGAACCTGGAGAACGAATTTATTATAACACGGATGAAGCACACCTATTTTTCCCTGACCGATATTGTGTCCGCTTATATGAAGAAAGCCTATTGACTCCATGTGGCTTAATAATCGGAGAAAAGCTGGAAGACGGTGAACCATTTGAAACGGAAACAGACGTATTAGAACGATTCAGAGATTGCGGATATCCAGCAGCTACACTAAAAGAGTTGGAGCTCATGTTCGATGCGGATGAACTTATTATTTTTGAATTTACAAATCCATATTTGGATCTGGAGCAGAAAAATGCTTGTGCATGAAACTTCTCCCCTCCACACCAAAGACGATTATCATCAGATTTAAAGGAGGAACACCATGACTGATTTGGAACTGGATGTCTGGGATGCATGGCTCAGGGAACGTCAGGAACATCTGGAAGAAACCCTGTCCAATATCTCACCATCGGAAGAACCCTGCAGATATTACCTGCTAACCGGATATATTCAGGGAATGCTAGAAGCTCTTACCATGCTTACGACTGTTGAGGATGGGAAACGCTTCAAGATCAAACTGGAGCAATTTCGCCAGAATCTGCTCCTCTCTGGAGATTACGATGCTACCGGTAACTATAAACAGGCAGTGAAGAAAACTGCTGTTTAAATACTTCGAGCCGCCCAATCGGACGGCTCTTTTTATGCCCGAAAACGGTAGCCTACACCACGTATCGTTTCTATGTAGTGCGGTTCTTCCGGATTTTCTTCTATTTTCTTTCTCAGATTCTTGACTAACCCATAGACACGGTTATCCACTTCTGACTCCACATCCTCATAAATATGCTGGTAAATCTGTTCTTTTGTAAATACCCGATTGGGGGATAAGGCCAGATAAAAAAGCAGGTCATATTCATGTCTGGTAAGTTCCACAACCTTACCATCTTTGATTACGCTCCGCTGAAGCTGGTCTATTTCCAAACCTTGGAATGTCAACTTTTCAGAATTTGTAATCTCCATAACTTCTAACGTACTTTCGCAGGCTAGAACTGATTTAATTTTATTCAGGATTCCCTCTTCGGAATCAGAAATGGTAAGAATCATCACTTTCCCATAACATCACCTGCTTTTCTTAGCATTTAGCTTTCACTCCTCATTAACAATGTTTATCGATTGGTTACATAGATATATGCATCTTCCAAAGTTACGTCACAAGCTATACATCCACTTTCTGACGGCATATTCTCCCCTAACAGTCTTAATCTAATTCCTTCCTCCGTATACTGCTTACTGGAAATATGATATTTTCTTTCTAATTCTCTTGCAAGGCTTTCGTCCTCTGTACAGCATTCCCATACATGCCCTCTTGCCTTATTCAATAATTCCCTCATTGTTCCTGTATAAAGGAATCTACCTTTTTTCATAACCGCAAGCTGATTACAGGTTGCCATCAGATCCTCCACCACATGCGTTGAAAATAATACGGTGCGTTCTTCTGCAAAATCTACCAGTAAATTACGGATACGGATGCGTTCCTCCGGATCGAGCCCTGTTGTTGGTTCATCCACAATTAAAAAATCCGGCTCATGGAGTAATGCCTGCACTAATCCAACTCTTCGCTTCATTCCACCTGAAAGCTGCCGCATTTTCTTTTTCTGATGGTCTGCAAGACTGGTCTTCTCCAGATAGTAATCAATCCTTTTCTTGCTTTCTCTTTTCTCAATTCCAGCCAGATCTCCCATATACTCCAGACATTCTCGAACAGTCAAAGACGGATACAGATCAATTTCCTGTGGCAGATACCCAATCTTTTTCTGTATCTTTTCGTAATTTGCTTCGCAATATAGCGTACCATCTAACAGAACTTTTCCACTTGTGGGTGCAAGCACCGTTGTAAGCACCCGCATCAACGTTGTTTTTCCTGCACCATTTTCACCTAACAGACCAAATATCCCATGTGGGATTTCCAGATCCACATGATCTACCGCTGTCACTCCATTTTTAAATGTTACTGTTAAATCGTCTATTCTTATACTCATAATCTTACCCTCTCTTCTTTAATATCTTAGGAACAAATGCAAGCATCATCCCCGCAAATACCACGCACAGCACCTTCCCGCCAAGCCATCTCCACTCTGTCAGCTTACCGAAATCACAAGTTCCGTAGGAAAATGGTCCCCAGTTTTTCAAAAACTGAGTTGCCTTTCCGGAAATAGAGAAAAACCAGAAAAGCAGCACGACACCCATACCAATCCATCTGTTTCGAACCATATTGCTGACAGTTACGGAAAGCACACTCCAAAACAAAACAGTTCCGGGAATCGCAATACAATAAATTCCAAACAAGGCACCGCCATCTAATTCTTCTGTCAGATTCACCGGTTTCTGCCAATAAAAGAGTCCATATGCCAACAAACTGATTCCAATCAGATAAGCTACCTGCACAAATAGTCTTTTATAAACTACCCCTGCCTGCTTTTTTAGATTATAAAGGCAGAATACTTCCGAGCGTTTGCTCTGCACTTCCACCAGATAAGTATCTGCACAGAAAACGACTGCCAGAAGCGAAACAGCTCTTTCTACTGCCTGCCCGATTTCATTCGCATATACAACAGGCTGGATTGCACTCAATATCACAACAAAAGCGATTGAATATGCAATTTTATAATATGGCATACATATTTTTACTTCTTTCTTCAATATACTCTCCTCCTTTTCCACATCCACACCGCTATAAACATGAGCAGTATGGATGCTGCCACAAGAAGCAGTTGATTGAGATATACCTGATGTGGCAATTCCGTTTCAAAAAAATTCCCCGGAAATCGAACCATAATAGAGAATGGTCTTGCATGACACTGTCCTTTGCTATCCCATGTCAGCATATTAGAATAAATGATATAAAGAACCAGCGCCGGAACCGCTGGAAGCGGATTCTTAAACAGCAGCGCTGTAACCGCATACACACAGCAGATCATCAGGATGTTCGGCAGGACATACAGGATCGAATTCTGAACAAAATCCAGTATGTTCATAGCAAATCCTGATTTTACTGCCGTGGCGTAACACAAAATGATAAATACGATATTCATAATGACCAGTGCCGCCGTCATAATGAGAAATCCACTGCTTATTTTCCCGGCAATATATTGAAAAGCCGTCATCGGTTTGGTGTGCAGCAATTCATAAGTATTTTTCCTCATATCCTGGAAAAATAAAAACGCCAGCAGAACCGTTGCAAAGAATGCCATATGCAGGCTTGCAAAATCTGTAAATTTTCTTCCGAAATAATAGGAGAATGGATGTTTCTCAAGATTTTCTCTGATATACCGGTTGACTTCCTCCGGGCTTCCCTGATACCATGAAACGTCCTCATACACATAATTGGCACCATTAAAGTGGTATTCCGTTTTCAGATACTGACACGCCTCCGTAATCTTCATCTGTTTCATCTCAGATATCACTGCCTCCGCCTCTACTTCCGACATGCCAAACCCATTCTCTGTGTCCTGAAGTATCTTTACAATCTCTTTCTCCCACAGTTCTCTCTCCTTATCCGGTGTTGCCGGAATACATCCCTCCATAACATCCCCATCGGAGGCCATTTTTACCTTCCTGAAGGTTTCATCCGACTTCACGTAATGAATGGACAGATAGGGTGCAAGTGTCTGGTACATACTGATTAAAACAACAATCAAACCGATCCAGAATATCGGATTTTTAAGATAATTTTTCAGATTCCTTTTTATGATTGCTTTCATAAGTCATCCCGCCTTTCTTTTTTCTACAAACAGCATAGCCTACAAATCACAACAAAAAAACAACAGCCATTTATTTCTGCTGTTGTTCTTCTAATACATAATTTTTAAACACTGCCTCAACTTCCGCACCGCCATCTGCTACATTTTTTATCAGCAGTTTCCCACCATGCCGTTCGCAGTAGATACGGCTGATATACATACCCATTCCAAAATGCTTTAAGTCATCCTGTGGATTCTCATGATAAAACGCCTGTGTCACCCTGTCGATATTTTCCTGAAATCCAATTCCGTCATCCCTGATACTCATTTTCAGATATTGGGGTGTCACTGTCAGCTTCAGCCTAACTTCCTGATTGGCATAGCGGAATGCGTTAGCCAACAGATTATCCGCTACTTCCATGATGATTTCCTCATCCGCAGTCAGTATTTCAGATTCTCTCACTGTCGTCACTGTAAAATTCTTTTCTGATTTTTCCACCACGACTTCTGCCAGAGCTTCTATCTGGTTTATCAACTGCCGGATATCTACCACGGAACAGTTTAATTCCCGTTCTTCCAATTTCGTCATCTTCCTCATACTATCAATAAAATGGTTCATCCGTTCAATCTGAAGCATACCGCCCCTTAACATCTCCATCATTTTCTCTTGATCAAGCATATCTTCCGGAACAAATTCCAAAAGCATTTCCTGATATCCCCGCATGATTGCAAGCGGCGAGCGGATATCATGGGCAATCGCTGCACGCAGTACCCGCTCATCTTCGATCATCTGCCAAAGTCTACGGTTATTTTCTTCCAACTGCCCACGCATCCTTTCAAATTCCCTGCACAGCATCCCCATCTCGTCCTCGTTCTCATAAGCCATATGAAAATCCAGATCTTCCTCCGCAATCATCTGTGATGCCATCTTCAGTTCCTGAATCGGTCTCTTTAATTTATTTTTGTAAAACAGGCTGACCGCAATTCCACATCCGGCAAAAGAAAAAAGCAATACTCCGTACGTCCGAAGGAAATCACAGGTTTCTGAAATATGCCAGTCCATTCTGCTCATTTTACTCTGATTCGGTCTCGGTACCACTACCTCAAAATTTTCATTGCGGTCATTCATTGCCTGATAATACTCGTCCTGATCCACGTACTTCCACCAGACCTCCTCCTGTATCTGCCCGGCAATCTCAATAATTGACACAGAAAGAAAAAAAGTGACAATCAAGCTGAGTATCGTATATAAAACCATTGTCTTTTTCAAGGATAAATTTCTTATCTTTTCCATCGATACCCCATCCCCCATACTGTCTCAATGTATTCTGTCTGCGTATATTCCGCCAGTTTCTTTCTCACTCTCCGGATCAGTTCCGTAACAACACGGCTGTCACCTTCCGCATCATAACCACACACCTTTTCGTATATCCGCTCCCTGTCAAAAACCTGTCCTGGATTCATGGACAAAAACTCAATGATTGCATATTCCAGCTTCGTAAGCTCCAAATCATTTTCACCGATCTGAACCCTCTTTGCTCCATAATCAATACTGAGGTCTCCGTGGAATCTGTATTCAGACTTCCCTTTATGACGCTCCTCACGCTTCAAATGTGCAATAATACGAGCATCCAGTTCTTTCAGACTAAACGGCTTCAGTATATAGTCATCCCCACCGGATAAAAGCCCGTTTACCCTGTCCTGCTCCTCCACTTTTGCCGTCAGGAAGATAATGGGACAAGTTACTTTGCCCCGGATACGTCTGCATACTTCTAATCCGTCTATTTTAGGCATATTGATGTCCAGCAAGATAATATCCGGTTTCTTATGGATTTTTTCCAAAGCATCTGTGCCATCTTCTGCCATCATTACATCATATCGTTTGATTTCAAAATAGTTCTTTAACATCTTTAATAATTCGATGTCATCATCCACGATCAAAATTCTATATGCCACTTTTATCACCTCGTTTTATCAGTATACAACGAAAAAAACAATAAATAAACAACAAGAGAAACACTTCGAGCCGCCCATTGCCGGACGGCTCCTTTTATGCCCGAAAGCGATAACCAACACCACGTATCGTTTCTATGTAGTGCGGTGTTTCCGGATTTTCTTCTATTTTCTTTCTCAAGTTCTTAATCAGACCGTAAATTCGGTTATTCACTTCTGACTCCGCTTCCTCATAGATATGCTGATAGATCTGTTCTTTCGTGAATACCCGATTAGGAGATAAAGCAACCACAGCGATTTGCTTCAAAAGTCTCTTTCGCCTGGTATACCGTTTATAACTTCTCATGTTTATCACCTTCAATCTGCTTTCAAATTTAATAATCTATATTTTATGACAATTCAGCATATAGAAAAGTTAGTTATTCGTGAAAATTATTTTTAAATTTAGAACTTGCATAACCACTACGATGTAAAAACAGTTTAGAGGCATTTATGACAGAGATTGATTTTATCTGGTTTTCGACTTTCTCCACGAAAGTGGCAAAAAATACCTGGCTACGAATTCCTTCGCTTAGGGCAAATCTGAAATCCTGAACGCTTTTATTCCTGTAGCCGACAAATTTGTCATCAACATAAGGCAAAAGCTTCATTGAGGAATCTATTTCATTTGACATATACTACATCTAGTGTTATACTGTTCTTATATCAATTATTTGTGTCAATCCGGAAAGGATTTATCACACGCAGTTTAGGTTTGAAACGTAGTCAGGAGTTTTCCTATGCCCAACAAGCAGCAGGGACTTCTGGCTTTTTTTATTTTGCAGGAAACTGCATCTATTTTGAGAATGAACATAAGCGTCATTCTCTTTTTTTATGCCTGAACGCAGGGAAAGGAGGATTACGGAAACAAATGATTCCGGAACTGGCACGCCACAAAAGAAAGGAGACTCTATGTCAGTCAAAAGAATTAAGAATCTTGTAAAACAACTCAATGAATACCGTCATGCCTACTACAATCAGGATGCCCCTCTGGTATCTGATGCCGAGTATGACCGACTCTTTGACGAACTGAAGGAACTGGAGGAACAGACTGGTTTCATCCTGTCAAATTCTCCGACACAGACGGTTGGATATTATCCGGTCAGTGAACTTGCCAAAGTCACCCATCCGATTCCACTGCTCTCGCTTGAGAAAACAAAACTGATTTCAGAGCTTTTAGATTTCATGAAAGGACAGGAAGTTCTCTTTATGCTGAAACTGGACGGTTTGACTACCAAACTCATTTACGAAGATGGCAGACTGATTCAGGCTTCTACCCGTGGAGATGGTGAAGTGGGGGAAGATATTACACACAATATCCCGGCATTTTTAAATGTACCGCTTACCATTCCACACAAAGAACGTCTGGTCATTACCGGTGAGTCTTTTATACCAACCAATGATTTTGAACGTCTGAAAGATACTCTGCGTGATGGAAATGGAAAACCTTATAAAAACGGACGTAATTTTGCTTCCGGATCAGTACGAAGTCTTGATCCGAAGAACTGTATCGGACGTTGTGTTCGCTTTCTTCCGTTCAATGTATTAGAAGGAATGGAGGATGTTCCCTTCCCGGACAGCAGAGCCTGCAAATTAGAAGGTTTAACACACCTGGGCTTTGGTTACTGCCCGTTTTTCTCAATTTCAGGAACCGGACTTTCAAAAGAATATGCGGAGAAATTCATTCAGGAATTGGTATCCACAGCAGCAAATTTACATCTTCCTATCGATGGCATTGTCATGATTTTTGACAGTCTCAGCTACTCCAAAAGCTGCGGAAAAACCGGACACCACTATAAGGACGGCCTCGCCTATAAGTTTGAGGATGATACCTACGAAACTTTCTTGCGTGAAATTGAATGGACACCGACCAGATTCGGAGAGATTGCTCCGGTCGGCATCTTCGATACCGTGGAGATTGACGGCTGTGATGTTTCCAGAGCTTCCCTTCATAATCTGACCTTTATCAAAAATCTGGAGCTTGTACCCGGATGCCGGATTCTTGTTTCCAAACGAAACATGATCATCCCACATATAGAGGATAATCTGGATCGTGGAAGGTATACCGACATCACGCCTCCGGTCTGCCCTTGCTGTGGTTCCAAAACCAGAACCTACAGCCGTAAGACCAGCGACGGTCGCACCGTAGAAACTCTGCATTGTGATAATCCGCAGTGCGACAGCCAGATCACAAGAAGGTTTGTCCATTTTGCCAGCAAGAAGGCAATGAACATCGAAGGACTGTCAGAAGCCACTTTAGAAAAATTCCTGAATCTGGGCTATCTGCACTCTTTTCAGGACATCTATCATCTGGAGGAACACCGGGAAGATATTGTGGCACTGGACGGATATGGTGAGAAATCTTTCGACCGCTTGTGGGAATCCATCAACGCCAGCCGGAGGACCAGCTTTGTCCGCTATCTGGTTTCCATGGATATTCCTATGATCGGCAGAACCAAAAGCCGGATTCTGGACACCGTATTTTCCGGAAATTTAACTGCATTTGAACAGGCGGCTGTCGGAGATTACGACTTCACTCAGTTAGAGGATTTTGGCGAAATCTTAAATCACAACATCCATTCCTGGTTTGCAGATGAAGCAAATCTTGATTTATGGAAAAACTTACAGAACGAATTCACATTTGAACAAAGAAAGGAAGAGACCATTATGACAAAAGAAAACAAATTTACAGGATGTACCATCGTAGCAACAGGGAAACTGGAGCATTTTACCAGAGACGGTATCAACGATAAGATTCTGGAGCTTGGTGCCAAACCTGGCAGCTCTGTAACAAAGAAAACCGATTACCTGATCTGCGGGGAAAAAGCCGGCAGCAAACTGGCAAAAGCCCAGAGCCTTGGTATTCCAATTCTTACAGAAGCTGAATTTTTGGAGATGATTGCATAACCATCTCTGCAATAGATGAGAATTATTTTGAGGTGTGGCTGAAAGGCCGCACCTCTTTTACAAAGGAGGAATTTATAATGAATCAAACAAATACAAGCAAGCGCATACCTACACAGATCAATGAATTTCGGGGAGATTATGCTTTTCTAAGCAATTTCTATCCGGCACCGGTCTCTTACATGGGACAAACCTATGCAAATAATGAAGCTGCTTTTCAAGCGCAGAAAACACTCTCTGCGAGAGAGCAACGCAAATTCTGTATTTTTCGGATGCATAATCCTTCTGATGCAAAGAAACTCGGCAGAGATCTTACATTACGCCCGGACTGGGAAAAAGTGAAAGTCCGGCTCATGTATGAAATCTGCATGTGCAAATTCATGCAGAACCCGGAACTCCGGGATAAACTTCTTGCAACCGGAGAGTCCACACTTATTGAAGGAAACAACTGGGGTGACTATTTCTGGGGCAAAGTCAATAACTGCGGAGAAAACCAGTTAGGAATCATCCTGATGGATGTACGTGCGAAGCTGCAGTGGAATGCAGAAACAGCGCCCAATAATATACCTCAATGTCTGCAATAAAGGAAAGGATGGTCTAATAGAATGAATGAAAATGCAAAAACAAAATTAGTGCTTGAGTATACTGGCATGGATGATTTTTCCTGTCCGGTATATAAGGACCAATTCGGAAAGTTGTGGAAGGATATTGACCTTGGCAAAGAGCCTGAACCGAATCTTTATTCTTTATCTTTTAACCATATTGATGGAGAACCTTCCCATCCCATACAGCAGGAGTACACATTTCATCCGGCTCCGTATCAAAGAAGTTCCTATGAATTCGAGTACCGGATGTTAAGTAAATTACAGTCTGACTGTGAATACTATCTGGGCTACGGAAATCGCAGTCCGTCTATCCTATGCAATCATAGCGTTCAAAACCATATTGCCCGTATGAAAGAATTATGGAATGGTTTTCCCACAGATCAGAAACCGGAATGGCTGACCTGGGAACAGCTTCTTCAGTACGAAAAAGTAATGACAGAAACCGGAATACCCGTGAAGAACTGCTCAGACTAGACAATTCATCATTTATCAGAAATTACCCTCTATATTATCCATTCATATTTTGATATAATAGGAACAGTTGAAAGAAAGGAGCATTTCCCATGTATCTGAAAAGAAAAGTTTACGATCAGCTTCTGGATTGGAAAAACGATACCGTCCACAGCACCTTGGAAGTGAATGGTGCCAGACAGGTCGGAAAAACATATATTATCAATAAATTTGCGGATGAGAACTTCAGGCACAAGATCTACATTAACCTGTTTGATTTGTCCGGCAAACAATTTATGGAATGTTACAAAAAAGCCACAGACTGGACTCCCGGTACAAAACGACCGGAGCAGCCGCTTCACGATGCTTTTAAACTCTTCGATCCGGATTTTGAAGATACCAACGATACAGTCATCATTATTGATGAAATTCAGGAATCCTCAGAGATATTCAACCGTATCCGAGAATTTACCCGCTATTTTCAAGCGCATTTCATTGTAACTGGAAGTTATCTGGGACGTGTACTGGAACCGGAATTCAAATTCTCCAGTGGAGATATTACCAGTATCCGTATTTATACCCTTTCCTTTAAAGAGTTTTTGGAAGCATTGGATGACCAGCTTTTTCAGAAGTATCTATCACTTCCACTGGATCATGCAGATGACACCGTACCGGAACTATATGACGAATTAAAGAATGTTTACGACATCTATAGACAGATTGGCGGCTATCCAAAGGTTGTGGAAACATACCTTAACACAAAAGACGTGGAAGCAGCTCAAAAAGAGCTTGTTAGAATCATCCGCATTTTCTTAAACGAATCTATGCGGTACTTTGATGACATCACAGATATTAGTGTTTTTACCAACATCTTTTTAAGCATCTGCCGTATTCTGCTTCGTGAAAAGAAAGGATTAGATGAGGACAGTATAAGTGAAGAACTGCAAAAGCTCGTTACAAAGAATTACTCCAGTAATCTTTCTAAAGCAACCTGCTATCGTGCTATCAACTGGCTTTACCATTCTGGAATCATCGGTTTCTGTGGCAAAATCACAGAACTGGACATCTTGAATTTCAAACCGGGAAGCCGCTGCTTCTTCATGGATCTTGGAGTTGCATATTATTATCTCTCCAGAACTGGTGCTACTGTATCAACTATGGATGGCTCATTGAACGAAAACTATGTTTACATTAACTTGTCCAAACGCCAGGAATTCCCGGAAGAAATTATCTTTGAGACACCGGCTTTTGCTACTTATAAAGGTGGTGAAATTGATTTTGTAGCTCAGACATTGAAAACTCACATCCGCTATCTGATTGAAGTTAAAGCCGGTAAGGGAACTGCATCTACTGCCTTGAAGGCATTGGAACAGGGGAAGGCCAATAAACTACTATATCTGAAAGGTGATACCAAAGGCGGAACCGTTGGAAACGTACAAACACTTCCTATCTATCTGCTAGAACAATATCATTTTTAATCAAAGAAAGAATACTTCGAGCCGCCCATCCGGACGGCTCTTTTCATCTATATTCTTGTATATTTATTTTACTAACAGCGCATCATTCTTTGAAAGAAGATATATACAGTATTGATTCATACTGATGCCTTCTTTTTTTGAGTGTTCCGCCAGATCCCGGTGTAAGCTGCGTGGCATCCTTATTTTAAACTGTCCCGAATACTCTTCCAGGCTTCCCGGTTCGTGAATCTCAATCCCTTCTTCCAGTGCAGCTTCTAACCATGCTTTTTTTGCATCCGCTGCATTTTCAACTGCCCTTTCTATCGTCTCTCCACAGGTGATGCATCCCGGCAGTTCCGGATAAGAAACCACAAATCCACCTTCATCCTTATCTTCCACAATTTCCATGCGATAGGACATTGCCAAATAATCATTCAGTGTCTTCATCGTTTTTCGCCTCACTTTCTACAATCTGCTTTACCATTTCAACATAAATTTTCTTGATTGGTTCGTGTTTCGGTATTGTTATCGGCTGGCATCCCGCTTTACGGAATGTATAATGGCTGCTCCCACTTCTCGGAGCATTTATCTCATATCCATAACTTTCTAATACTTTTCTTAGTTCATCAAAACGAAGGTCTTTCGATAATGAGCAAATTCTTGTCAATAGTTTATCCCATTTCGACATCTTTAATGCCTCCTATCTATAGTATATGTGGTGTCATATGTGGTGTCAATCTGTTTTTCATCTTTCTTGGTCAAATAAGGCTGCAGCTCTTTCTTAGCAGCCGTCACAAATTCTTCTTTTCTCGAACTTACCATATAAATCTTCCAGAGCATCAGATTCAGCTTTTCCGCATCCACTGCTTTGCATTTCTTTTTAATCATGCGGATAAACGGATAGATTACCGTATCCGATAACTTGTTCCCAGCAATCAACATCGTTCCATCCGTTCCATATACCTCATACAGACATTCCAAAATACTCCCCAAATCTGTCACCAATCGGAATGCCGGCTTTTCATATTTCTTTTTAGCTTCCATCATATGCTCCTCCTACATTCGAACCGTCAGTCCACTGAGACTCGTCTTAGGAAGCCCTACCAGATACCAGTCTTCATCCATTTCAATCCGAACCGGAATCCATGCATCCTTTACCTTCACATCAAAACATTCTCCGCAATGAAGACCTCCATAATAAGATTCAATCCCAAACCGGATATCAAATCTTCCCATTGATGGATCATAAATTAAAGTACCTATTCTCTTTTCACTCATATTTCTTTCCTCCTGAAATTCTTTGGTCTATATAAGTAATAGGACTTTAATTTGCAGAATTTGAAAGTTCCGGGTATTTTTCATAAAAAGTTTTTCGATAGCGATAAAAAGTTGAGTGCGTCATTCCCAAATTTTTACGAAGCTGTGTAGGTGTCGTTTCTCCAGAAACTACGCTTTGAAAGTTCTCATCAAAAGTTTCCTGCTTCATCACACTTGGTCTTCCATAATCATCCCATTCGCCCCGCAATTTCTTCGCTTCTATCCCTTCCCGCTGTCGCTTCTCCTTTTTCTCCAGCTCTGCCTGCGCCATAGAAGCATAAAGCTCCAGCATCATGTTATTGATTGTTTCCAGCATCATCCTTGCCATCGCATTATCCATCACAGATAAATCCATAAGCGTAGTCGGCAGTTCCAGAACCATAAGCCGCACTCCCATGTTCTTAATCCGCTGGATCTGTTGCATGGTGTCATACTTGTTTCTTCCCAGTCTGTCCAATTCTGTAACAATCAAAATATCTCCCGGCCGCAGGACATCCTCCACTAAAACGGTATATCTCGGACGATTAAAATTCTTCCCTGTCTCCTGATCCGTAAAAATATTCGTAAGTGCCATCTCATGCTCGTTACAGTACCGCTCAATTTCCTGTATGCCACGGTCAAGATGCTGCTCCTTTGTACTGGTACGGTGATATCCATATATCTGCATCCACATTTCTCCTTTCCATGTCCCAAAATATCCACACTTTTATTGGTATATTTCAAAACTGTGTGTGTAACCTTTTTGAAATATAATCCCTCTTTCCGGAACGTACTTCTAAAATGTATACATTTTGGGATATGTTTCTTTTCTATTTCTGTACGTACCAGAGCCGAAAAGTGCAACAAATATGACAAAAAACTCCCAGAGGATGTTACTCCCCTGAGAGTGGTTGAAACTTATAGCCCACACCTCGGACGGTGCGGATGTAATTCCAGTTCCGTGAATCTACTTTTAACTTTTTACGAAGCTGGCTAATGCAGCACATAACCGCATTAGCACAGTCAATCGGTTCTTCCTTCCAGACATTACGATAAATCTCCTCGTGAGAGAATACCCAGCCAGGATGTTCTGTTAGATATTTTAGTACCGTAAATTCTTTCAGACTCAATTCAATCTTTTGATCATTCATAAAAACAGTATGACAGCGAATATCTATCTGTAGGTTTTTGTCTTTGTAATGCAATTTACTTTCCTCCTAATCTGTTTCACCTTATCACAGCTAATCTAAAATGCTATTATTAGACTGCCAAAACTCAAATTCAAAACCAGAGCAATGCTTTACCTGCAAATAGTCTGGTAATAGACCAGTAGAATCGCAATAGCTGCAAGAGCCAGAAACGGCAAACACATAATTACCGGGGCAGAGTGAAGTGATAAATAAGAACCACTGATTTTTTAGCATTTCAGCCGGATATACAAGCCATCCCCATAGATTGGTGACCGTTACTGTTAAAATTACAGCACTGCCTATATATGTGGCAGCTCCTTTCCGGGTAAAGTTAAAGTCGCAGACCTTTACGACCTACGGCTTAATAGTACGAAAAGACATTAACTTTTCTGTAAAAGAATTTGATGTACTTTATATGCTATATTCTAATCCAGGGATGGCTTTTACTAAACAACAGATTTATGAAGCAGTTTGGCATGAAAAAGCAAATGGTTATTTCCACGCCGTGGAAAACACTATTTTTCAAATACGCAAGAAGATAAAAAAGTATTCCAGCGACAAGAATTACATAAAAACAGTAGTTGGATATGGGTATAAATTTGAAGTTTAATCTGCAGGATATAAGGAGCACCGGGTTTGAGGGAGATTCCCCACTAAGAAAATTTCTATGTTCTGGCTACAAAGCCGGAACATAGGTCGGCATCCATCCCTGTTTCTTCCCAATCCTGCAGACCTAATAAGAAATCAGCTAGTGACTTCTTCATCAAAAGTCTTTTTTTAGAGAAATAATCCATTTTTCAATAGCATCCGCCAAAACTATCTGCTGTTGCAATACTGCCATACCAGTCTTAGGGATTTCCGGATCATTCTCTTTCTCTCGAAGATTTTCCTCCAGATAAGTTTTTAATATTTCAATATTTTCCTCAATACTGGCAATACATGATTGTTGACTTTCAGGCGGTAACTTATCCAAATTTACAATTACTGCATTAAAATCTAAAAAAAAGTGAATGGGTTTAGAGGCTGTTTCCATCATAAGCTTTACAAATTCTTTTTCGCCTTCATCTGTTAATGAATAAACTGCTTTTTCAGGCATCTTACCTTCTTTCACAATTTCTCCTTTAATGAAGCCTTTTTCCTCCAACTGAATTGCTTTTTTGTAAATGGATGGTGTACTGATTTTTACCCATTTTGATATATTACGATATTCCACTAATTTTTGAATATCATAGGCTCCCATCGGTTCCTTTTTCAATATTCCTAACACAATTAAATCTATTGTAGCCATAGTTCACCCACTTTCTATATCCACGAAAGCTATAAAATACTTACGGTTATATATACTGTAATTTATAGTATTTGATTTTATACCTCTTGTCAAGGAAATTGCAGGATACACGCTTGACAACTACTATAAATTATAGTAGTATTCTCTCACGTAGTATACTATAATTTATACTACTATAATTTATATTCTTAATTGAAAGGAGTATTTGAAATGAACAAGAATAACAACAAAATGGATTTATTAGGAAATGCACCTGTTCCCCAAGCACTAATGGCTCTTGGTATACCGATAATGATTGGTATGCTTATTAACGCTCTCTACAATTTGGTGGATGCTTATTTCATAGGAGGACTTGGCGAGAGTCAAATGGGTGCAATTTCCATTGCGTTTCCTTTAGGACAAGTAGTTGTTGGTTTAGGTCTGATGTTTGGCAATGGTGCCGCCTCCTACTTATCAAGACTTTTAGGGCGAGGAGATAGGGAAGCTGCAAGTAAAGTCGCCAGTACTGCATTATACAGCAGTGTTTGTATTGGCGCAGTTATTATTATCGGAACTGCAATTTTTTTGAAACCTATTTTAACCATGTTAGGTGCAACAGACACGATTATGCCATACGCCCTTTCTTATGGAAGAATCTATGTTATTTCATGTATTTTCAATGTATTTAATGTAACGATGAACAATATCGTTGCAAGTGAAGGCGCCGCAAAAACAACTATGTGTGCATTATTATTAGGAGCTGTATTGAATATTGGTTTAGATCCTATTTTCATCTATACTCTCGACATGGGGGTTGCTGGTGCGGCAATCGCTACAGCAATTTCTCAAATGGCTTCTACTCTTGTATATTTAATTTATGCATTACAGAAAAAAAGCGCTTTTACATTTTCCATTAAGGAATTTTGTCCTTCTAAGCAGATCATAACTGAAATTCTGAAAATCGGTATACCCACATTGACTTTCCAGCTTCTTACAAGCCTTTCTATCGCATTCATAAACCGGGAAGCTAATATCTATGGAGATGCTGTTATCGCCGGAATGGGCGCTGTTACAAGAATCACTTCAATGGGAACTCTGGTTGTGTTCGGCTTCTTAAAAGGTTTCCAACCAATTGCCGGCTTTAGCTATGGTGCCAAAAAGTTTGATCGGCTCAGGGAAGCAATTAAAACTTCTATCTTATGGTCAACAATATTTTGTGTAGTTGTGGGATTGACAATAGCCCTATTTTCCACACAGATTATTTCGCAATTTACAGAAGGCAATACAGAGATGATTTCTGTAGGTCAAAAATCGCTAATGGCAAATGGATTTTCCTTCTTCGTATTTGGATTTTACACAGTGTATTCTTCTCTGTTTCTTGCACTTGGAAAAGGCACCGCCGGATTCGTTCTTGGGGCTTGCCGACAAGGTATTTGCTTTGTTCCGATCATTCTGTTGCTCCCATCATTCTGGGGCATAAATGGAATACTATATGCACAACCGATTGCCGATGTAATTTCTGCTATTGTTACTGTGTTTATGGCTCTACATCTTCATAAAGAACTGGCAACAACAAAAGAGCATTAAAGCATCAGGCAACATAATAGATCAACACCGTCTGCCGCTTCGAACTGAGGCAATATCACCCTTCAAAAAACAATCACTCCCAGAGGATGTTACTCCCCTGAGAGTGATTGCAGCCTTTGTTTAAGATAACTTACTCAATTATCTGGAATCTCTGGATACACTGAAGCAATGTACTTACCAGTTCCTGATACAGATCTTCATCAAATCTGCCATTCACAATCGCATTCTTAATTAAAAGCGGCTTATATATCTCTAAAATCTTCAGTACCGCATCTGCATTTCCTTCTTTTGCCTTTAAAAGTAATCGTTCAAAATTCATTAGTTTTCACCTCCCATCACCTTGCGGATCTTCCGGATTGCATAATAATAAATACCCTTGCATCGCTCCTCTGATAACCCATTTAGCCTGCTCATTTCCTCAAAAGTACGTTCTTCAAACACATGCTGGTAAATCAGCTTCCGTTCTTCATCCCGCAGCGTATGAAGCGCTTTCATCAGTCTTTCATCTGACATCTTATTCCATTCTGGATATTTCCCCTGTGCCTCCTGCAATAAAAGCTGCTCCCTCGTTTGGTTCTCCAGCAATTCTTCGATTACAATTCTTGCCTCCATCTGTCCAATATCCTCCAACAGTTCTTCTGCATCAGCCATCTGGATTTTCTTCTCCAGATAATCATGTCGTTTTCCACGGACAAACTGTATCAGATATGCTGTAAAGTGATTTTGTATCTTTGATCCTGTATATGTTTTTTTGTTCATTTGTTTTATCCTCCGAAATTTTTTATCACGTTCCAAAAAATTCCGAGGATGGCGGTGAGCGGCAACAAAACGTGACACTGCCTTCATTTTTTCGAAAAAAAGAAAGGCTGGACCACTCTATTCGTAGTCCAGCCGATACTTCTCTTTCTATGTAATTGTGTAGGATATGCGATGATAGTATCTCATATACTGCATATTCTAACTTCTCTCCGACACATTGTATGGATAAGATTTTTTTAACAGATTCAGTTCCTCTTTGGCTTTTATCTTATGCTGTCCATTCATGTCTGTCGTACTTACTTCCATGTTTCTCTGTTTGTGCATGTGTTATCCTGCTTATCATAACGCACTTTAACGCATTTCGTATAGTGTTAATCTACGATAAAATATATGCATTAAGTGAGGTGATATAGATGGTGAAAAAATTATTGGGAGATGCAGTCAGGGAAGAACGTCTCCGCCGCAATCTTTCGCAAAACAGCCTTGCGGAACAGGCAAAGATTTCTTTACGGACTGTCTCTGATATTGAAAACTATATTGGCAATCCACAGTTGGAAACACTTTATGCCTTGGCAACTTACTTACATATTTCCATAGATGCTATATTTTCTAACCAGAAAACGAACCCGGATTCTACCATGCAGCAAATCATGGCAGAACTAAATTCCTGCCCGGAGGAGCAGAAACAGCTTGCCCTTTCTACACTGCGTGGACTTCTGGATGGATTCAAGAACCTAAGTTAAGGCTCTCCCGTATCCTTCATCATCTACACATTATACAAAGACAATCTGTGAGTAATCTGTGAATAGTCTGTGAGTTTTCTGTCTATTCCCATTCTGATACAAAGAACAGGAGAGTACACTGCCATAAGCATGTGTATCTCTCCTGCTTTTTTATGCCCTGCGAAATGCACTGATAGCATCCACTACATTCTGTCTCATAGTCTGATCCATCCGCAGCGGTTCTTCTTCCATCAAATCAACTTCTGTGGGCATTTCTCTATTTATCTTAGAAACGTCCTGCCCTTCCAATACCTTTCTTACTTCTTCCCGGATGATTTGCTGCATCATTGGCCGGAGCATATCCGGTTCCATGCTTATACTGCCATTACCTGTCTCATCCGTTCTTCCCGTATATGCCAGAATTGCCGCAACGATCAGTTTTGCTTTTTTCTCTGTCGTATTCAGAAGTTCTGTCACATACACGTGATCTGGATCCGACTTATCAAAACCAATAGTGAATACAAACGGATTTTTCTTTCCCATAAAATCACACTCCAGCCTGTGTCATGCGATACAAAAGATCATATCCATCGGCATTTGCTTTCATATCCCGGATAAAGGTATGTTTTCCCAACCGGTCTGCCTGCTCCAGAAATCGTTCCAGAAGCACTGCTCCGCCGCCGATAAACACCGTATAAGTAGATTTTGTATCAATGCCCCGCTCTCGGATGCTGTTCAGAAGATCGGTAACAAAATTCTGAACCATGGTTTCTACTGCCTGTACAACAGCTTCCTCATAATACTGCGTTTTTCCCTTGATGATACTGTCGATATCTGCCTCCTCCAGAAGCATGTCATATTCACTGTTAATACTGGAAATGATATCGTTATACATGGTAATCACACCTTTTTCCAGAGAATCACAATAATCCATATCCGGTCTGCCACTTCTCATCAGAAGATAATCAGAAGTAAATCCGCCAATATCAATCCCTACGACTTTCGGAATCTCACGGATTTCCATCATCCTCGTCATCATGGCTGCATAATCCTGCGGAAACGCCATTACATTCTGTATACAGAGGTGATAGACTTTATCGTTGAAGCACAGTTCCTGCACCTTCCCGTCCCCTTTGAAATAGCGTTCATATCTCTCACAAAGCTCTGCAAAATGCTTCGGCGGAAGCCCAATCGGAAGTTCCACCTGAATGACATCCTCCGGCTGGATCTGGCTTTTCTGCTCCAGCTCCATTGCAATGGCAAATAAAGTCAGAATCCAGAATCGGTTCCGGCTGTCCTGCGTCTTGTCCCTCTGGTACGGAATCCGCTTCTCACTAAGGGTATAATACTTTCCCTGATATTTCAGATACTTCTCTCCCCTGGCAGGCTTTTTATCCTGTTCCGTCAGTCCTGTGGTAAAGATAAAATGACAGGTTTTCATGTTCCGGTTCCCGTGATCCACGGCTACTCTTAATTTTTTAATCATAATGATTTCACTCCTTTGTATTTGATACTTATTCTGTACGTAGGAGGTACCTAGAGTGCAACTCTTTATAATCCATTTTCTTATTTTACCAATCAAAAAATTCAAAAAACAAAAATTAAAAATTATCTTTTTTAATTTTTTAAATAAATGCAACCGTTACAATATTTACTGTGTATCTTATTACAAAGGGAACCTTGGAAAGGAGTCGTGTACATATATGAAGGCTTATAAAAAAATAATCAGTTTTATCCTAACACTCGTTATGATGCTGTCGCTAAGTGTTAATGTTTTTGCAGCAGAGCCGCTTACAGATGACCCTAATATGATTGAATGGAAGTACACTGTGTTTGCTAACGAAAGCCTGCAGAAAGTTGTTGAAGAAGGTGTTATTCCAAATGCATATGCCCGATATACTTGGCGCGGAATCACATTGAAAAATGGCGAAGTCGCCATATTAACACCATCAAATAACAGTATGGGACTTTATTGTAATAGCGGCAGATACATAACTATAAATTACACTTTGAGCCGTTCTGCTTTTCATCGTTCAAGAGTACGCGCATACGTAGCTGGACCTTCATCAGAATTTGTGCGTGAGATTACAGCAAGTGGTTTGCGTTCAGGATTTACGACACAGGCAACAGATTACTATTACGGCATGGTAACTAATCTGTCCTCTGATGCCTTTACAATCAAATCATTTTCTATTACATTTTAATAGTGGAAAATATTTCAAGTGCTGGTGAGTACTTATCCTGATTTTAATTGAAGCTTTTTAACTTGGTTTCTCGGTTCCCTTTTTTGAAAATACACATTCCCATTATTAAACCACTGCTATAGTATTCACTGAATTTATGAGGTAGAAGCATGTTATTTAACATAGATGAGAAACAACTGATGCTCGAACTAAAAAATAAAGATGAGCGCGCTTTAAAAATATGTATGAACAAATACTACAGATATGTTGTATACATAGTCGAGAATATTATTGGAAGTGCTTTGCCATATGAAGACAAGGAGGCGGTCGTGTCTAATGTTTTTGTAGCTCTATGGAATTACAGTGCAGATTTAGATACAGATAACTACAGCACATTCAAACCCTATTTAGGAACAATCGCAAGAAACATGGCAAAAAACGCATTACGAAAAACCTCTAAGATGCATTTTGAAAATTACGAAGATGCGTTTCAGGTTGGAACGAACGAACATATTGAATACGGGCCGTTAAAAGAAGAAGTAATCAAATGCTTAAAAGAAAGCATATATGAACTATCAGTTGACGAAAGAAAATGTTTTATCTCGTACTACTATTACACTAAGACAATCGCTGTAATAGCAGAAGAAACCGGATTAAAAGAATCTACAGTAAAATCCAAACTGTTACGCGGACGTAAAAAATTAAAACTAAAAATGGAAAAGAAGGGATTTAGATATGAAGACTGTAAAATTTTCTTTGAATGAGTTAATGAGTGAAATTGATGAATCTTTTATTGAGGAAGTGTATTTTCATGATTGCAATAAAATACTGAAAAAATATTCCAAACAAAAGATACGTCAAAATGTATTTTGTAAAACAGCTTCAAAACATAAGCCTTTAAAGTTCACTTATAGAACTGCAATTATTGTAACTGTGGTTTCAGTGTTTTTGTGTATGCCTGTATATGCTGCAATCAGTCATCTGTTAACATCGGCTTTAATTGATGACAGCAATCGACATTTAATCGGGACAGAAACCAATGATAGAAGCTACATCATATTAAAAGACGGTGTATATACCAATGAAAAGGGGAAAGTTGTTGATATTGAGGAATTAGCCAAATCTTCATCAGAATTTCCTGAAAGCAGAATTGTTAAAAGCAGTCTGATGCCTAATTTCATACCATCATCAATAGTAGAGATTCCTACTGATAAATCAGATGAAATGTATATCATTCCAGAAATAATTCTAATCAACAATTCACTTTGTGTACTTACACAAGACAATGGAAAGGGATGGGAACTAACTGATAAAGATAATATAGTCATTTCGTTTGATAAATATAAATCAGACATTACAGTATCCCAAGATTTGATTATCGGTTATGTAAAAGACGGGATAATGTATGAAGGAGAAGTGTTCGATGAACTGAGTGGAAAATATAGTTTCTCACCAGATGAAAAAGGGGAATATTTTTTCTATCTGCTTAGCGGAAGTTCCGATTATCTATCTCTTAAAAGCGGTAATCTGGAGGTAAATTAAATGTTGCTTTTGCGGGACTTCAGCATACCAATTAACTTTAGTATAAGGACAGGAAGACCTCTTCCGTACAGGAATAGGTCTTCTTGCTGTCTCCGTGCATGCTTTAAAGTATAAATAGGCTTTAATCTGGATACAATTTCAACTGCATCGTTGATACACGCTGTGTTTATCTCGTTTACTGTATCATTCATAAGAATTTAATTGGTTATGTTTATTGTGATGATAGAGTAGCCTTTGTTTTGAACATCTTCCTTGAAAGATTTGTAAACGATACTGTAGATTATCATATTCATTATGTCGGCGTAGATTCTTTAGATGAAGAATGTATTGAATGCAGAAAATACTCTGATTATTGTGAACATATTTTACCTGCTTTCTGGATAGATGACGATTTTTGTGAATAATGAAACACTGGTGTTTGGTTATTCAAAATTTAAGCTGATAGATACTGGTGTTAAGTATATTAATCCGAAGCATTTTTCCGTAAAAAACTTTGTAAAGTATTGCAGATTCAATAAAGAGTGAAATTACAGTAAAATAAAAGATAGTTTTTTCGTTCCTTTGTTATGCCATTGTTCTACGCCGGAATCTTTTCTGCCATCTCCGGCAGGCACTTCTCAAATAATTCCCGATATCTTCGATACCCTTCATCCCGGAGTGGACCTTGCAGTGATGTCAGAGGCCAAAGGAGAAGCTCTTCCTCTTCCACAGCATACGGAGAGGTATAGACAAATTTTTTCCCGTCAAAATGCGGTTTTGATAACTTCAGTATTTCCGTAATCTCTCCTTTTGTTTCCGCCTGCATAATCATTTCCACTTTCTTCCGATGGAACTCGCAGACGATGCTCTCCAGAAATCCCTGCTTCAGATAAAATTCCGCCCTTCTATAAAGTTTTACAAGAGCCTCCACTCTTTCATCAAATAACTTGTCCTTTTCACTGACTATCATCTGTGCCAGTGCGTTTGCATGTTCCATAACCAATGCTGTTCCCATTACATTTCCTCCCATAATAAAAGCTGGCATAAGAAATTTCTTCTCACACCAGCACGATTCTTTTATTCCTCTGTGATGATCTCACTGCTTAATTTTCCATGTACCAGATAGCGATAATTCCGTCTGGAATTGACACAGGTAGACAGCGTAACTATCCGATCCGTTACCGACAGCTCGGTGCCGGTATCATAATCCCCATAAGAAGACACCGTATCCAGAAATATCTGAAAATCTTCCTCTTCCGGGAAATGATACCTATATCCCTCACTCCCGGTTCTTCCCGCATAGCAGGAAAAGATTTGATACTTGAGGATCTTTCCCGGCAAATAGAGATAAAACTCCGGATGTTGTTCAAATAGCTCTTGGTCTTGGTACTTATCCAGAGTTCCGAACATGCTCCCGTTTTTCATATTATGCCCGTACACAATCGTATTCTGATCCGTAAAGTCCGGCTGATTATGACAGTCCACAAAGATACTCCCATTGATATTGGATTCTCCTGAAAAAAGGTGATGGAGATAATATGCATTATCTTTCCCCTGTACCACCGGATAACTAATGTCCAGTGCCGGAATCTGAATCCACGCTATAACATCCGGATTAACCGCTTTTAAACCTGCAAAGTCAATTTCCAGATACCTGCTCTGAGGTTCCTCCTTCTCTTTCTCAGGCTCCGGTGATTCTTCTTCCTCTGGTTTCTGAACATATTCCTGCAGTTTCTCGTAACTTACGTCCCCTTTCTGATACTTCAGATAAGCACCAAAGAGTTTTCCTGCCGCTGCGAGAAAAACAAACAACAGGCAGATAATGAGTCCTGCAAGCACCGTATTTCCTTTTTTTCTCATGATTGTTCTCCTTTCGGAAGAGCCGAAGTCTGTGCTCCGGCTCCTTCCTTCTGTTTGATGGCAGCTAAATAGTCATCAATCCCCTTGAGTTTCCCGTTCCACTCCCCGTTCTCGTCCATATCCCAGACCATCCGGTTCATCGGCAGGGAAAGCTCCCGGCAGATTTCATAGACCTTATTGCAGCCGTTCTGGATAATCCTCCGCTTCTCCGCCTTATGCCGGCAGATAACAGGAGAACGCTCAAAACAGACCGCACACTTACTGTCATGGTGATTACAGGTTACTTTCATCTTCTTATCCATGTCATACGCCTCCAAAAGCTGTTTCATCCCATATCCTTTCATCCGCTCCAGCACCGGTTTCAGATTCCGGTACTGGTTCACTCCGGCAACGCACACAAAGGTAGCGCCGGACAGATAATGGGCTATGGTCCCTTTTAAGGCTCCTTCGGTCAGATAGACACGTTCTGCAGCAAGATCACCGATCACATGTACCGGACTTCCGGAGGAAACTCCCTGGTCATAATTGACACTGGACAGCCAGATATATTTTTTCGTGTCAGTCACATGATCTACCCGGATCTGAAAACCCTGGATGAACCCGTCCAAAGAAACTATGGGAATCAGGATTCCTGAGTTTTCTGCTTTGAAGTTAATCGTCCAGTTTCCGTCTGTATCCCGGTAGAATCCCGGCACGCCTTTCACCATATATCCTTCTTCTGCCAGCCTTTTGACCAGCTTCTTCATTCCAAACAGCGGGACACTCCGGTAACGCTGTGCTTCGATCTGTTCCGGTTTTAATCCCCGTCTTTGCAGATCCTCCTGATGCTTCCTGTTAAGCGTGAGCATGGACAGCATTCTCTGATACGTCCGATGGATTTCCTCTATGGGTGCAAGCTCTGCCGTTGCCTTTTCTTCCTGTACCGGCGTTGCTTTGATATAATCCGTCCGGTATTCTCCTTTTCCTAATGCTTCCCGGATCTGCTGATTTGCTTCGGAGAGTGTAACATTGTGCAAATCCGCATAAAGCTTCAGCATCCCCCCGGACGCATCACAGCGGTTGCACCGGAATACATTCTTTTCCACATTGATATTGAGTTTTCCATGCGTCTCTCCACAAAACGGGCAGTCATAATAGTTTCCCCGCCGCTTTCTGAGATGCAGCACCTGCACCACATCCAGTATTCCATAATCAAACCCAGACATATCATAATACATCCCGGTATATTCCTCCTTTCCCCCGCAGAAAAAAGCTCTCTGCGGGGTTCTTCCTTAACCAGCCATCGGCATTGCTTTTTGTAAAATTACCTTTGCTGCCGCCGGAACCAGATTGTTCGGTCCGGAATATTGCTCGGCAAACCACTGGATCGTTGACGGGCTTTCAACTGCCACCTGTCCCATGGTCTTTCCGCCGTATTTTCCCTTTCCCGGAATCACAGTCCCGACTGCCATTTCATAGTTCATGCGTTTCATCAGTTCTTCTACCGGAAGGGACGTATCCAGATTCTGTAATGCTCCCTGCAACATCTGTCCGGTCTTTGGCGGCGTAGGGGCAGCCGGAGCAGAATCGTAACCAGGCATTTGTCCACTGCCATGGTAAATGGTGCTTCCAGCCGCCTGTGCCTGCTGATAGAACTGATTCATCATCTGCTGGCCTGCATATTCCGACTGGCCTGGCATCTCTCCATAAGTTGGCATAGGGGCATTTGGCATGACACCCGAATCCGGCATGGCAGCATTTTCCATAACACCTGTATCTGGCATCTGTGGGTTCTGATATGGAATTCCGGCATCTACCTGTGCAGGATCATTTTCCTCTCCCACATCCGCAAACTGCACACCATATCCGGCATCCGATAATGCCCTTCCTACAGCTGCTGTTTCCGCCATTTCCAAAAATTTGTCTCCAAACTTCGGATCATCGCTCCGGAATTTCTGCGAAAAGGAATTGGCTACATAATTGTCTTCCTGATCACATTTATCCAAATAGATACGTGCTTCCACAACTGCCATGTTCTCTGTGAAAGTGATAATCCGGCTGATAATCTTTCCTGCCGGATTGACCAGACGAAACCAGAGCTTCCGGTATTTCACATCCAGATAAAGCTGCTCCTCCTGCCCTTCTTCTCCAATCTTTCTTGCCAGTTCCATCGGATGGAAGCCATCCACACGGTTTAAAGCGGCAACTGCCTCTGATTTCTTATACAATAATTCTTTCATTCTCTGCTCCTTTCATTTAGAAAAGCAGACGTTCCCCTATATAAGAGTAATAGTCCGCTTATTTCAAAAGTTGAAAAATATTTTTAAACAACAAGTTTTAACTGCTCCATTTCCGGTTTCTGTTCACTCTGATACTGATCGTAATACTGTACGATCCGCTCACTCAGAATGGTGTTCCTTGTCCCGCTGTCATCCGTATGGATTGCCTGACAGACTGCAGCCCATTCCCCTACCAGATAAACCTTGCTTTTCGCTCTGGTCACTCCGGTATAGAGAATATTGCGCTTCAGCATCATGTAAAAGGCTTTCACCCAAGGGATGATGACAACCGGACATTCGGAACCCTGTGCCTTATGGATGGTTGTTGCGTTTGCATGTTCGATCATTTCCATCTGGTCAGCTTCATATTGCACCTGCCGCCCGTCCGAGAATCCGATCACTGCCCTGGCATTTCCATCCTCATCCGTGATACAGTCCAGTATCCTGCCCAGATCGCCGTTACTCGCCATCTCGGTATTTTTATTCTGTAAAATCTTATCGCCAACCCGGAACACCTGACTGCCGATATGCAGTTCCTTCTTCCCTGCGATCGGCGGATTTACAAAATCCTCCAGAGATTTGTTCAATTCATCCACTCCGGCAGCACTGCGTTTCCGATACGGAGTCAGGATCTGTACCTGATCCATGCCGTTTTTTGCAATCTCGTCCAGATAAATCCTCCGGACAATTTCTGCCGCTTTATCTGCTCCTTTACAGGCAATGAACTGAAAATCCTCCCCAAAGCTCAGATTAGTCTTATTCTCCTGCATCAGTTTTGCATTATAAGGGATGCTGCTCAAAGCGCCCTGCCGGTAAACCAGATCCAGTACCGTGACCGGAATCAGCCCGCAGGCAATCAGTTGCCGGAACACATCCCCGGCTCCTACGGATGGGAGCTGGTTCTTATCCCCGACTAAAAGGACTCTGGCATGTCTGCTAACCCGCCGGAAAAATTCATAGGCAAGATGCATGTCCACCATGGACACCTCATCTACATTTAGAAATCCGGCAGACAGGTACTCAAAATCCGGTTCAAAATCCGTATCATCTCCCAAAAGCCCCAGGGCCAGATGCATCGTGGATGCATTTTCACAGCCGGTACTCTCCACCATACGTCTTGCCGCACGTCCGGTCGGAGCCATAAGCTGTACCTCTGACCTGCATAACGCCTGATGGATATAGAGAATCACCTTGAGAACCGTTGTCTTTCCGGTTCCGGGACCTCCGGTAATAATACTGATGGGATGTGCAAACACCATTCGCACTGCCTGTTTCTGTGTTTCTGACAGCGTGATCCCCAGTGTCTTCTGTGCCTTTTCCAGCTCCGGTTCAATGGACAGCAAAACCGGCTTCTCCAAAAGCCGTCTGGCTATCATGGAAGCGGTCTGTGTTTCTTCTTCATACTGCCGGATAGAATAGATCCGTTCTTCCTCCACAACAATGCTTTTTTGCAGCACCAGCCGGTAAAGCACCTGACTGACATCCTGCTCCGATACTGCCATGACCTGCAGATCCCGGTTCAGCATTTCCAGAGCTTCCTTCATAACCTCCTGACGCTGCTTAAACAGATGTCCTTCTTTCATTGCCTGATTCATGATATGTCCGATGCACCCGGATATCCGCATGGGATCATTGAGTGCACAGCAGCACTGTCTTCCGATCGCATCCACAGTCAGAAACCCGAAGCCTTTGACTGCACTCAGCATGTAAGGGCGGTGCCGGATAATATCCACCGATTCATTTCCGAATTTCTTCAGAATCATATTCACTTTTTTGGGTGTTACCTTAAAAGGCGCCAGAAACGTCATCAGTTCCCGGAACACCTGGTTTTTTCCATAGGACTCCACAATAGCAGCCAGCTTCTTCTCGGAAATTCCACGGATCTTCAAGAGTTCCTGCGGGTTGTTTCCCATGATTTCCAGTGTCTGAAGCCCAAACTTCCGGAAAATAGTATCTGCCATCTTGGGACCGATACCTTTGACTGCACCGGAAGAAAGGTATCCTAAGATACCCTCCTTTGTCCGTGGTACAACCTCCATGAAATTTTCCACCTGATACTGAGTTCCATGCTCTCCGCTCTCCCATCTGCCTTCCATCTCAAGCTCAATCTCGTCTGTAAGCGGAAGACCGAATCCAATCGCTGAGAAGCCGATGATATTCCGGGATGCCAGATATTTGTCTCTGGCTGACAGGGGGACAGACGTATCCTGTGTGGTGAATATGGCAATCGTATACCCATTCTCCTCATTCTGGAAAATCTTATGTTTAAATCTGCACCTCATTGTTTATATCCCTCCAGCTTTTTATCCGCATCCGTTCATTTGGTTTTCTCATTACGCCGCCTCCTTCTTAATTCGGAAAGTACGGCTCTCCGTTGTTTTTGTATATTCCTCATAGATATCCGGATGCTGGTTTTTCAGCTTCTCCATCTGGTCTTTCCCAACCGAAGTACGTCTGGTCGGATTATAGGTAATACGGTAACGGTTCGTACCGTCCTCCAGCACTGCCTTGCAGCCCTGCCCCAGCTGTTCCACAAAAGGAACACTGATTGCCCGCTGTTCTGCTTCGATTTCCTTTTTCCGTTTTTCCAACTGTGACTTTTCCTCCGAAAGGGTAAGATACTTCTCAAGATTTTTTGATTCCAGACCGGAAAGCACAATTTCTGGAATAGATTTGTCTGCAAAACCACCATAATTACGGATATTTGCCAGAACCAGATCGGAATTCCCGTTATGCGGCGGTACTACATTTTTCAATACATGTTCCTGCCAGAAATACGTTTCCTGATCAATGATGTCTTCTTCCTCAATCAGATCACGCTCAATGGTGCGATACACAAACTCATTCTCGTTATTTCCATACAGGCATGCGATAAAGGCTTTCTGCATATTCATCACAGACAGATAATGCCTTACCTGCAGCACATAATGAGCTGGAATACCCTCATCAGCCCACTTATCTTTCGCATTATAATTGCAGGTTTTACATTCCAGAATCGAAAATTTCCCATCCGGCATACGAACAAAAAAATCCACATCTGCAAGCATGAACGGATATAATGGATGCCGGAACATGACACGTACCGGAAATACTTCCAGTCCGGTCTTTTTGGAAAAGATTTCTGCCACCAGATCTTCCAGCCGGTGTCCGACTTCCTTGGCAACCCAGTTGCTTTCCTCTTCCTCCTGAATGACCGGCTGCACACCTGTTTTGTTGTAAAACAGATCCCGGATAGTGGCAAATGGAGAGATCCCCATGATTGCCGCTACATCACTGCCGCCGATTCCTTTTTTGCGGTATTCCAACCAGTCTTCTCTTGACAGGTTACTGATATCCACAACCTTTTCCGGTGTATACTCTGCTTTGTTATTCATTCCAATTCCTCCTAACATTTGACTGCTCCATAAACGTCATATTTTTTCCAGTCTTTTATAAGCGCCTTCGTAATATCCTCCTCCAGCTTCAGGATGCCCTGTCCGGACATTCCTTCACAGGCTGCAAAAAAGGAGGCTTCATTCATGGCATAATAAAGATCATGTGCCGTACAGGCACCTTCCCCGTTCTGGGATACAAATAGCTCCACCACCTCATTCCGGATCTTCTGTTTAATGCCAAGTTCCTTCATCAGCAGCTTCAGGCAGTTCACCGGATTACGGATCTCAATGTCCATAAGCTGAGTAAGATTCTTCATCGCATCCACATAGCGGGCGCATACCTGCTCCAGATTTTTCCGGAAGTCCAGAATCGTTGCCCCTTTATCGTGAGCCAGCTTGATTGGACTTCCCAGACTGATAACGCCGTTTGGTCCGTCTGTCAAAAGCATCGGATACAGATTTGCACCGCTCGCTGCCACGTCAGATGTGGTAAAACGAAGTGCCGGTGACAGGATCTTCTCATCCATTCCGTGTGCATCCAGTGCTTTTCGGTAAGTATCCAGAAGTTCCTGACTTCCTCCGAGCTTCCACATGGCAGATACAATGGAATGGTCATAGATACCAGAGCCCTCCATGTAAACACTGCCTTTGAAATTCAGATTCAGATATTCGCAAGTTGTCTCAAACATGGCTTTCATATCAAGGATGCAATAATCATGTTTATCCCCGCCATGTACTGCGGAAACCTTTCCGTCCGCAATCTTAATCAGGGCATCCCCTTTTGCAACCCGCAGGCAGTAATTGACTACCTTCGCATATGTTGCCTTATCCAGCTTGCGAAGCCCGTCTCCATTGACACCTGCGCGGCTTAAAATGGTGCGGATGGCACAGTCACGTACCGGATAGGATTCTCCTCTCATTTTCAGTACAAGCTGCGTATTCTTCTCTGTATCCTCCAAAATTTCTTCCATGGATGCATCTGCCGCATCCAGATTTTGAGCCTCCTTTTCCAGTGGTGCCAGCCGTAACGTATTCGTTGGCTTTCTGATCCATTTGGCATTTCTCCCTCTCTCTGCCAGAAACTCCAGCAGATCTTTTACTTCTGCAAAGGATCTCTCAAATCCATCTGCATACACTCTTGCTTCATTCATATTCTTATCCACCTTTCTTAAAATAATATTTATCCATCAACAGCCGAAGCTGGTTGTGGCATGCAACTATGCCGAAACCTAAATGTAAGCACAAAAAAAGAATGAAAAGAGATTCTTTTCTCTGTTCATTCTTAAAAGTCTGGTTTCTTCCTGAAAAAACAAAAGTGCCACGCAGCCAAAAAAGGCATACCGTGACACTCACTACAAACATAAACAACTTATGCCAGGAATCAGCTCCTGCTGTTTCCTGTAAGTTTGGAGATTCTTATGAATCCCGAAACTCCCCAAAAAGGGTGTGCATAAAATAAACTATATCAGTATACTAGCACAAGATATTCCTCATGTCAATTCAGGCTTATACTATATATGGTGTTTATATTTGTTCAAAATACTACATCTATTTTTCTACTACGAATTCAATCTTCTCTTTCAGATACTCCCGGCAGCCAAACCGAACCGTTCCACACTGCTTTGACTCCTCTTTCGCCTTTTCATTACAGCAGTCCAAGTAGGGACAATCGTTACATTGATTCCGCAGTGCTTCCTTCGCCCATTCAATTTCCTGCTCATTTCCTATAATCCGCACAGACATCCACTTCCTTTGCTATCATCATACCCCAAAATCCATTTTCTATCATCCATAATTTCTTTTTTTGTATCATTTTAGTAAATTACGGTTATATTACGGAATAATCACTATATTTCAAATATATCTCTATTTTATTCCGTAATTTGTTGTAAGTAAATAGTTTAAAATGTGGAAGAGAGGTGTAAATGTATGGATAAAAACTTTATTGGAGAACGCATCAGCGAACTGCGTTTAAAGAAAAATGTATCTGAATATCAGATGAGTCTGGATCTTGGCAAAAATAAAAGCTACATCCAGTCCCTCACTTCCGGACGTTCTCTGCCTACCATGCAGAGCTTTCTGGATATCTGTGACTATCTGGAAGTCACTCCTCAACAGTTCTTCGATTCAGAGCTGCACAATCTTCCTCTGATTGACAAAGCAACTGATCTGATGAAACAACTCGATGACGAGGATATGCTTGCGCTCATTTCCATGCTGAATCGTCTGGCTCTAAAACGCAAATAGATTTCCGTGGCTGCCAAATCAAGGCAGCTTTTATTTTTATCATTTTTTCTTAAAATTTTTCAATCTTAAAGGAAAAGCCCCTATTACTCAATTGAATGGGTAATATATCCATTCGTCGTACCTTGAAAACAAAAGAAATCTTTCGGGAGATTGATATAGGTGACTGCAGATAGTTTGCATCTTCGCACGCCTGCAGCTTAATAGTTACAAAGTAACACCGTTTTACGTGGCCGGAGCGGGCATAGGAACTGGCTTCTGAAAGAATAACATAGACTTTTGGGATTTTAGCTTATAGCGCTTTTATTAGAGAGCTTTTACTCAAAATTTGATATAATAATAGACAGGTATCAAGTTGATTCCCTGTCTGTGGAAAGGAGATTCATGATAACTGTAACAAAAAGGGATTTGATTGAATTAGGCTATGGTCCTTCCTTTGCTGCTGATATTATTAAAAAAGCAAAGGAACTTATGGTAGAAAAGGGGCATACCTATTATCAATCCAGGAAATTAGACAGGGTTCCAAAAGAAGCCGTTGAAGAATTATTAGGGATTACTTTGCCCGATAAGCAAGAATGATCGTGCTTTTTGCATTTTAGTAAGGAGTGAAATCATGGCAAAAGATCCAATTAAAAAAGCAGAAAACGGCACTTATTATTTTCGAGCCAACCTCGGATATCATCCTGTAACCGGAAAACAGATTCAAAAATACCGCAGCGGATTCTCAACAAAAAAAGAAGCCCGTGCCGAGTATTCCAAATTGATTCTTGCATCAACGGAAGAATTAGCTGATAAGAAGGAAGACATTACCTTCAAAAAGTTTATTGAAGAAATCTATCTTCCGTGGTACAAAACTCAGGTGAAAGAAAGTACCTACAAGAATCGTTACTCGACCATTCAAAAACACTTTGCCTATTTCTACAAGAAGAAAGTGTCCGAAATAGAAGCGATAAATGTACAGACCTGGCAGCTCAAGTTGGCAAAACAATTCAGTCCAAACTATGTACGCATTGTTCAGGGAATGTTATGTTTAGCTTTTGACCGGGCGATTATCCTCGGACTTGCAAAGAAGAATCCTGCCCGCATGATCGGCAATATCAAATCTAAAAAAGTAAAGATCGACTTCTGGACTTTGGAGGAGTTTCAGAAGGTAATATCCCTGCTGTACAAAGGTGACTACTACGAGCACTATCTCTTCATCTCGTTCTGGCTTTTATTTATGACTGGAATGCGTATTGGAGAGGCTGCCGCCTTACAGTGGGATGATATTGATTTTGAAACAGGTATGCTGATTATTAGTAAAACACTGTACTATAAAACAATGAATGACTACAAATTCGTTGAACCTAAGACGCAGGCAAGCAACCGTACCATTTATATTGATGCTGATACCATCAAGGAATTACAAGAATGGAAGGCGGTCCAGGCAAAGGTTTTACCAAATTGTGGATTCGTCCTGAGTTATAACAGTACACCCACCAGCAAAACAACGCTTCCAAGAGCATTAGAGAAATTGGCAAATTTAGCTGGTGTCCACAGAATCAAAATTCATGCCCTGAGACATTCGCATGCTTCCCTGCTTATCAGCATGGGCGAAAATCCACTGCTGATTAAAGAGCGTCTTGGACATGAAAAAATACAGACGACACTAGGAACTTATGGTCATCTGTATCCAAACACCAATATTGAGATTGCAAAGAAGCTGACCGGGGTTCTCAGCTACCAGTCAGCTTCTCAAAGTATTGCTAATTATACCAGTAATCAGCATACTGCAATGTATCACAAAAAAATATAAAAATGCAATGATAATGCAATTTCAAACACCCAAAGCCGCAAAGCCCCGTGGTTACGGGCTTTGTAGCCCAGCGTCAACTATTCAAACTCAATTGTTCCAGGCGGCTTACTAGTAAGATCATAGAATACGCGGTTTACGCCCTTAACTTCATTAATAATACGGTTCATCACCTTATTAAGTACTGCATAAGGAATCTCAGCAGACTCCGCAGTCATGAAGTCAATGGTCTTAACGGCGCGGAGCGCCACTGCATAATCGTATGTTCTGAAGTCTCCCATTACACCTACGCTTCGCATATTTGTAAGGGCTGCAAAGTACTGGTTCGGCATCCAGGACGGATCTTCTCCGTGTTCTTTTTTGTAGTCGGCGGCTGCATTGTCGACTTCTTCACGGTAAATGTAGTCTGCATCCTGTACGATGCGTACTTTTTCCTCGGTGACTTCACCGATGATACGGATTCCAAGTCCCGGGCCTGGGAATGGCTGACGGAATACCAGTCTTTCCGGAATTCCAAGCTCAAGGCCAGCTTTACGGACCTCATCTTTGAACAGGTCACGAAGCGGCTCAATAATTTCTTTGAAATCAACGAAATCCGGAAGGCCTCCTACGTTGTGGTGGGATTTGATCACTGCGGATTCTCCGCCGAGACCGCTCTCTACAACGTCCGGATAAATGGTTCCCTGTGCAAGGAAATCTACAGCGCCGATCTTCTTGGCTTCTTCCTCGAAGATACGGATAAATTCCTCACCGATGATCTTACGCTTCGCTTCAGGCTCTGTAACACCAGCAAGCTTGTCGTAATATCTCTGCTGTGCATTCACGCGGATAAAGTTCAGGTCAAACTGACCATTCGGTCCGAATACACCTTCAACCTCATCACCTTCATCCTTACGAAGAAGGCCATGATCTACAAATACGCAGGTAAGCTGCTTGCCGATTGCTCTGGAAAGAAGTCCTGCTGCTACGGAGGAATCTACACCGCCTGAAAGAGCAAGGAGAACTTTTCCATCGCCGACTTTCTCACGGATCTCTTTGATCGTGTGCTCAACAAAAGCATCCATCTTCCAGTCTCCGGCACATTCACAGACACCAAGTACGAAGTTGGAAAGCATTGTCTTTCCTTCTACTGTGTGCAGTACTTCCGGATGGAACTGGATCGCATACAGTTTCTTCTCTTCATTCTGTGCAGTTGCTACCGGACAGTCTGCAGTATGTGCAGCGATCTCAAATCCCGGTGCAGTCTGGGAAATATAGTCTGTATGGCTCATCCAACAGATTGTTTTGTCGGATACATTTTTGAAGATCCTGGAATCTTTCTTATCGATGAGAAGCTCTGTCTTACCATATTCGCTGACATCTGCCTTCTCAACTTTTCCTCCAAGGACATGCATCATAAGCTGTGCTCCATAGCAAAGTCCAAGTACCGGAATACCAAGCTCAAATAATTCCTTCTGGTAAGTCGGTGAATCTGCCTCATAGCAGCTGTTTGGTCCGCCGGTAAGGATGATTCCCTTCGGATTCATCGCTTTAATCTTCTCAAGATCTGTCTTGTAAGAATAGATTTCGCAATATACATTGCATTCTCTGACACGTCTTGCAACCAGCTGATTGTACTGACCGCCAAAATCAATGACAATAACTAATTCTCTTTTCAAGGCTTTCCTCCTGTTTTTTATAACATCTTTAGAATCTGTTACTCATTATAAATGAGTACATGCACTTTTACAATGCTAATTTTATCTCCCGCCGGAATTTTTATTTTCCGGAAAAATTTTTCACTACTTTTTTTGCCTGCTCATCCCAGTAAGCGCAGTCATTTCTTCCAATTACCTCCGATGTAAACGGAGTACCGTCATTCTTCTTATAATGTCTGGTCGCCCGGAAAACATATTTCGCACCGACATAAACGATCGGTACGTTGAAAAATACGATCAGAATATTTCCAAGATCAGAAAATGCCCAGAGATTTCCAAGCTCCAGTCCTGCGATATTACAGAGGATACCAAATGCGGCAACAAAAAGACCGATACAGCGTACAAAATTAATACAGATCTTATCCTTGCGGATACGGTTTGCTGCGATTTCCGAAAAGCTGATCATTCCAAGCAGACAGGTAAATGCAAACAGGCAGAAACATAAGGTTACAAGAAATGTAACGATCCCGTTCATTGCAGTTCCCGGAGTCAGCACAGCAATGGACTCCGTATATTTGGGAAGTTTATCAAGAGCCTGCCAGCTTTCCGCATCTGCTCCCGTCCAACAATGTGCCATAACTACCACAAATCCGGTAAGTGTACAGATCACAATGGTATCAAGAAAAACTCCCAGAGAAGCGATCACACCCTGCTCACATGGATGCTTTGCGTCAGCTGCTGCCGCTGACATGGTGATCGTTCCCTGACCAGCCTCATTGGACATCAGGCCTCGTTTTACGCCCTGTGCAAGAACCGTTCCAAAAACACCTCCAAAAAATGCATCCGGCTTAAAGGCTCCTGCAAACACGCTTCCGAAGAAATACGGAATACGGGTAAAATTCAATATGATAAGAAGTAACACTACTACCATATAGAGCACCGCCATCACCGGCACCATCATATCTGTCCATTTGGATACTTTTTTGATTCCACCAAATGCGATAGCTGCTGTGAGGATTACGATCAGCGTACCTACTATATAATAGAAGGCTGATCCGCTTGGGATGGTTTTTCCGGTTACGATCTCTGCCATGCGTCCTACTGATGAAACAACGTTAAAGCCCTGTGCCGGCAGACAGCAAAGCGCATACAGAATATACAATACCGAAAGAAAAACACCGATCCATACCTTATTTCCAAGAAGCTTTCTCCCATAAAAAGGAAGACCTCCTACGAACTCATCGTCCTTCTTCTCCTTGAAAATCTGAGCAAGGACACCCTCCATGTATGCAACTGCCATCCCGAAAAACGCAGATATCCACATCCAGAACAGGGCCCCCGGTCCACCCACTGCAATAGCACCTGTTACGCCCAGGATATTTCCCGGTCCTACACGCATAGCTGAACTCAGGAAAAACGATGCAAGCGGCGAAATTCCTGTTTCCACAACACGTTTCTCCGTCATGGTCCTGATTCCTTTTTTAAAGTAAGTCACCTGCATAAAACCGATCCTGAAACTGAAAAAAATCCCGGACCCAAGAAGTAGTATGATCGCAAAGGATATATTTCCCAGAATCGGGATACTGCTGTACCAGTCAAAATTCGTGGGGAACTCCCACAGAAAATCAGACAGTGGACCGATAAAGCTGAACACTCCATTGATCGCCTCAAACACTTTCTCCATAGCCATCTCCTCCCTTTTCATCTGAATACCTCAGAATTGAACCATCTTTCCGGATATCACATTTTCCGCTGGACATAAAATATAGATATATTCATTTATACCCCCCAGAAAAATTTCCGCACCTGTTCATATGACGTTGTGTAACACATCCATCATCGTTCATTTCCCCTCCGGATTTTTATGCTATGGTTTATTATACCGTATCGGCTTAGAAAAGTCTTATTTATTTTCACTATTTTTGTACAAATTTCAGAATTTTCCATACTTACAAGCCCCACCGACTGCTATTGCTTTTCGCCCCCCGCAGGGGACTTACTTGATTCGAGTCAAGCGGATATTCGCAATCCGCTTCGCTACGCGGCTCTACACCGAATAACTGCTTCACAGTTTATCAGACTTTATAAGATATTTAGACTTTCCTCACAAATTTTTAAAACGCTTCTCACAGTTCCATCACATTTTGACGGTATATTATTAATCAAATAAAGCACAAAGCTTTTTCATCTTATAGATCATTACTTATTTTTCTTTTCATACTCTGCCGGGTCCCTTCCAAGACCCGGCCCTCCTTTTTATCTTCTTACAAACTCCCATAGTATACCATCCTTTCTTTATTCAAAAGGATCTATACCTATAATCATGGTGTCTATATTAGACATTCTGATTCTATCTGATGATCGACATTTTCATCTCGGTCCATTTCCTCCAGATCACTCCGTCCAGACAAAACCTCAAAACCCCTGAAACCCGCATAAACACAACAAAAAAACACCGTCCCCGCAGCTCTATATCTGCAAAAACAGTGCCTTTAGTGCGTCTTCAGGGGTTCGAACCCTGGACACCCTGATTAAGAGTCAGGTGCTCTACCAACTGAGCTAAAGACGCTTATTTAATTATTTGTCTTTCGTTTTTTGTTTCGTTCGTTCCTCAAGACATGTTGTATTATACGTTATGATTTGAGGAAAGTCAACACCTTTTTTTAATTTTTTTTATTTTTTTCTTTTTTATTTTTTATATCTTCATTTGATGCAATTTTGTTCAGTGATTTTTCTATTTCTGACAGCGAATTTCTGATCTGGGCAGCCTGGCTGTTAATGCTGCGGCTTACCGTATGGAGATTCTGCTGCATGGATCTGAATTTTCTTTTTTTCAAAACTTATGGCCTCCTGCTTTGCGCAAATACCTTTCCAACATCACGGATATTTTATTATATGAAAATATCCTGATCTGTTTCCTGATATTTGCGCAAAGTATTTAAAGCGGACTCTTAGAAATCCACTTTTTTCCACCAGCGCCATACCAGCACCACCGCCAGCACTGCCGTAAGGAAATCCGAGATTGCCTGAGAAGCCAGAACGCCATAATACCCTGCCACCTTAAGAGCGATCATCAGTACAACCGCAAAGACCACTCCCTGTCTGCTCACTGATAACAGAAAAGCTCCCATAGCCTGTCCTGCAGACTGAAACGTACAGGTGCTGATCAGCACGATTCCCATACACAACATTCCCGCCAGCTGCAGCCGAAGCATCAGCGCGCCATTTTCCACAACGGAAGGATCGCTCATAAAGATCTTTACCATCTGCGGGGCAAAAAATCCAAGTACCGCCATCAGTACAAGCGCCATTCCTCCCTCAAGAAGATATGCAAACTTCAAAGTTGCTTTCAACCTTGTGCGGTTTCTCGCGCCGTAATTGTATCCGGTCAGCGGCTGTCCACCAAAGGCAAAACCAACCAGGACCAACGCAGCGATCATATTAATTTTCATAACGATTCCCATAGCTGCAACCTTATCGTCACCAAATCCCAGCAACGCGCGGTTTGTCAACGCAATTCCGATGCTCTGCATCAGATTAGTAACAGAAGCCGGAATACCAATGGCAAAAACCGCTCCTATCTCCGACCTGGAAATGTGAAATCCCCTGGGATCCACAGAAAGATTTTTGCTCTTTTTAATAAGAAACCATACAAAGAAAATATCGGTACAAACATTTCCGATCACGGTCGCTGTAGCTGCGCCGGCCGCACCCCAGCCCAGTACAAAGATCATGATCGGATCCAGAATAATGTTTACAACTGCGCCAAGTACAGAACCAACCATCGAAGCCGTCGCAAATCCTTCTGTTCGTAACTGATTGGACGGTGTCAGCGCAACAATGATAAACGGCGCCCCCAGTGCAATACAGGTATAATACTGTGACGCATACTCCCAGGTGGCCTCGCTTGCACCCAGAAGTCCCAATACCAGACTTCTGAAGATCATCAGTACAGCCGCAACTGCAACACCGCTGACGATCGCGCCATAAAAGCTGAATACGCTGATCCGCTTTGCGTCCTCGTATCTTTTTTCTCCAAAAAGCCTGGAAATAAAAGAACTGCCGCCAAGTCCGAAAATATCTCCCAGCGCGATCATCAGGGTAAAGATCGGTGATCCAAGGGCAACCCCCGCCACCAGATCCGTATTGCCGGTTCCTGCGATAAAATACGTATCTACCATATTATAAACAAGCGAGATAACCATACTGAACACAACCGGAAGTGCCAGCTTAAAATATGCCTTTGGTATAGGATACTTTTCAAAAATTTCTTCCTGCATCTTATTCCCTCTATTTCTGTCTGATCACCATTTTACAGATCGGATTTCCCATAGAAGAAAACTTCTCCTCATATTCCGTCATGACATTTCCCTTCACCAGCTCCTCATCATGATGAAGATCAAAGGTACACACCTCCAGATTCCAATCGGAATCCCTAACCTCTTCCAGGGAAAACTCAAACAGACCACGGTTATCTGTCTTAAACTCTACAGTTCCTTCTTTTTTCAAAATCTTCTCATATCTTGCCAGAAATTCCCTGGACGTAAGTCTTCTCTTTGCATGACGCGCCTTCGGCCACGGATCCGAAAAATTCAGATAGATCCCATCAACCTCATCCTTCTCAAAAATCTCCGGCAGCAATCTTGCATCCACCCGGATAAAAACAAGATTGGAAAACTCCTCTCCTGCCGCTTCCAGTTCCTCTCTCTTCTGCAGCGCCCGAAGAAGCACACTGTCATACATCTCAATTCCCACAAAATTTCTCTCCGGATGAAGTCTTGCCATATCCATCAGAAAACGCCCCTTCCCCATACCAACTTCCAGAAAAAGCGGTCTCTTCACTCCAAAAACCTCATTCCACTTTCCTTTAAACCTCTCCGGCTCATCAATTACCCACTCACAATCCAAAATAGCATCCTTAGCACCCGGAATATTTCGTAATCTCATAAACAACCTCCAATAATCTTTCCATAATAATGTCTCAATGATTCTTATCAAACAACATTCCAATACTCAACTATACATGTAACCCCCACCCCGCCGCAAGCAAAAAATAAAAAAATCCTCAACCAAGCAACAGCAAAAACGCCTCGCCGTCCACCCCAACACCACCGCATCCTCTCAAACCCAACCAACCAGGCGACAGCAACGCGCCTCGCCGTCCACTTCCAACACCATCCGCATCCACTCAAACCCTCTCAACCAGGCGACAGCAACGCGCCTCGCCGTCCGCATCCACATACATCGGCTCAACCTCACACATCCAACACCTCAGCATACATACACAAGTCAACAACCTCACACCGCCACAACCAAGAACTCCTAAAAAAAGCCCGAGGGGTGTGCAGAGGGGCCGTGGCTTTACGGCCCCTTTGCGGTTTTCATTTTTTCCCAAAACTCAATCATCGTCTAATAAACAAATTTCTTTTTTTCGTCTCTTTTTGAACATATTTATTCAATAATTGCAAAAAATTTAACAATTTTTTAGTTGTTTTTACCATAAAAAAGGTGTATCATATAAAAATCAATTATAAACAATAAACAAACAAGGAGGGCGCTATGGAACAAATCCTAAATAAGCTTTCGGAAATCGAAGCTACAGCCAATGCCATCATGCAGGACGCTGCGCGACAGAAACAGGCTCTCTCGGAAGAAGCAGAAAAACAGACGAAGGAATTCGACGCTTCACTTGAAAAAGAAACCAGCGACGAGATCCGGAAGATCCGTGAAGATCTGGCCCGCGAGAAAGACGCCCGGATCAATGAGCTTCGTGCAGAAACCGAAGACCAGCTATCCAGGCTGGATGCCTATTACGAAGCCCATCACGAAAGTCTTTGCAGTGAGCTGTTTCAGAAAATAACAGGCATCACCGAAACCTGAAGGGAAAGGAAGTGATTCAATGGGCTCTGTCCTCTCATACAGCGGACTCTCCACCAAGATCCGCGCCATGCAGAGCAGGCTTGTGACAGATGAGCAGCTGGAAGAAATCGTTCAGCTTCCCAATGTCCCCCAGGTAACAGCCTACCTGAAACGGACTCCCGAATATCAGAATATCTGGTCCGGTCTCGATGAAAATGATCTTCACCGCGGACAGATAGAAAAACTCCTGAAGAAATCCATCTTCCTGAATTTTTCAAGGCTTTACCACTTTGCAAATCAGGAACAGCGAACGTTCCTGTCGCTTTACTCGAAGCGTTATGAGATCCGCGTCCTGAAAGAAATCATGACGAATCTCTTTGACCACCGGGACACCGATCCCGTAGATATTTCTCCCTACCGCGATTTTTTCAGACATCATTCCAAACTGGACATTGACAGACTTACCGCCTGCACTAATATGGATGAATTCATTGCGGCACTGAAGGGAAATGATTTTTTTATTCCGCTGTCTCAGGTCAACGAACGTGGAAATGCCACGCTTTTTGACTTCGGCATGGCACTTGATCTTTCGTATTTTTCACAGATCTGGAATGTGCGGAAGAAGCTTTTCAAAGGTAACGATCTGAAACAGATCACCAAGGCTTACGGTGAAAAATTCGATATGCTGAACCTGCAGTTCATCCAGCGCTCCAAACGCTGCTTTCAGATGGAACCGGCTGCTATTTACGCATTGCTGGTCCCCATGAACTACAAGCTCCGCAAAGAGGAGATCACCACCCTTGTGGAGGCCCCTACACCAGAAGAGTTCCGTCGTATCTTCAATGGAACTTATTATGGTAAGAAATACGAACAGCTGACCGTCGCCAGTCTGGAAGAATTTTATAACTATATTCTTCGCAGCATACTGGAACAGGAAGCACGCAAGGATCCCTATTCCGTAGCAGTCATCTATTCCTATTTATATCACAAAGAACATGAAGTCAACCGTCTGACCATTGCCCTTGAATGCGTGCGCTATGGCGTGGACCCAGAACAATCCCTGCGTTATATACGCAACGGTTAATAACCAGGAGGTAGCAACGTGATTGAAAAAATGAATTTTCTGAGCATCACCGGTCCCAAGGCAGATATCGACCGGGTTGTAAACACCTACCTGTGCAAGTACGAGATCCATCTGGAAAACGCTCTCTCAGAGCTGACCACAGTAGAAAGTCTGACGCCTTTCCTGGATGTCAACCCCTACAGAGATGCCTTAAATTCCATCAATACCATTTATGAGGAGCTGAAAACTCCTCCGTCCACTTCCAACAGAAGCCCGGGTATTGAAACAGCACTTTCCACAGTAAAGGAGATCCGCTCCCAGGCGGATCAGCTCCAGAAGGAACAGTCCGAACTGGAAGAAAAATGTTCCTCTCTGGAAGAGTCACTGCGGATCATACGTCCCTTCCGAAATATTGATTATGATATTTCATCCATACTTCATCTGAAGTATATCCATTTTCATTTCGGACGTATCGAGAAACAGTATTATGAGAAATTCAAGAAATATATTTACGACAATCTGAACACGATCTTCCTTAAATGCGATGAAGATGACCAATACGTCTGGGGCGTCTACTTCGTACCGAAGCATGATGCGCACAAAATTGATGCCGCCTACTCTTCTATGCACTTTGAAAAGATCTTTGTGCCGGATAATTATACCGGAACTGCCCAGCAGGCATTTTCAAGCGTAAGCAAACAATACGAGGATGCTCTGAAGCATCTGGAAGCACAGAAACAGAAATACCAGAGATTTCTTGCGGATCAGGCAGAAACCATCGTTACCGCCAGAAACACACTTCTTCAGTTTTCCAGAAATTTCGATGTCCGGAAAGCGGCAGCCTGTACCGGAAAGCACGAGAATTTTTATATTCTCTGCGGATGGATGACAGAAGCCGATACCAGAGCTTTTCAGGCGGACATTGCTTCCGATGAACGGATCTTCTGTCTGGTGGACGGCGAAGATACCAACACACCGGAACACGATCCGAGCCATCAGCCGCCAACCAAACTGAAAAATCCAAAACTTTTCAAACCATTTGAAATGTATGTAAAAATGTACGGACTTCCCGCTTACGGCGAAATGGACCCCACCTGGTTCGTTGCCATCACCTACTCCTTTATCTTCGGAGCCATGTTCGGTGATGCAGGACAGGGACTCCTGCTCTTTATCGGAGGATTGCTCCTGTACAAGCTGAAGCATATCGATCTTGCCGGAATCATCAGCTGCGCCGGAGTCTTTTCCACATTTTTCGGTCTGATGTTCGGAAGTATCTTTGGATTTGAGGATGTCATACCTGCTCTGTGGCTGCGGCCTGTGGACAGTATGACGACCATACCTTTTATCGGAAAACTGAATACCGTATTTATCGTTGCCATCGGATTCGGCATGGGAATCATCCTCCTGTGTATGGTTTTCAACATCATCAATTCCTTTAAGACGCATGATGTTGAAAAAACCTGGTTTGACACCAACGCTGTGGCAGGACTTGTATTTTATGGCTCCGCAGTTCTCTGCATCGGACTCTTTGTATCCGGGCATGCAGTTCCGGGTGGTGCAGTCCTTGCCATTATGTTTGGTTTACCGCTGCTTCTTATTTTCTTCAAGGAGCCTCTTACAAACCTGGTAGAAAAAAAGGCCGAGGTTATGCCAAAAGAAAAAGGCATGTTTATCGTACAGGGTATCTTTGAACTGTTCGAGGTTATCCTGAGCTACTTTTCCAATACACTCTCCTTCGTGCGTATCGGTGCTTTTGCAGTCAGCCACGCAGCTATGATGGAGGTTGTACTTATGCTTGCAGGCGCGGAGAACGGCAGTCCGAACTGGATCGTCATCATTCTCGGAAACCTATTCGTATGCGCTATGGAGGGCCTGATCGTAGGTATCCAGGTACTCCGTCTGGAATATTACGAAATGTTCAGCCGTTTTTACAAGGGCAGCGGACGGAAATTCGAGCCGTTCTGCTCAAAAAACAAATAAAATGCCAGAGTCGGAACGCATTCTGATCCGGGCATTCAATTAAACGAATATTAAGGAGGTCATCATCATGACAGTCATTACACAGATCACAATCGCAGTTGCACTTGTACTCAGCATCATTCTTCCATTTGGTTATTATCTTCTCGGCGAAAAAAGCCGCGGCCGCTACAAAACAGCTCTTGGTGTCAACGCCTTTTTCTTCTTCGGGATCATGCTTGTTGCCATTGCAGTAACATTTGCAGGCGGAGCTTCCGTACAGGCTGCTACAGGCGCTGACGCAGGCCTTGCAACAGGTATGGGTTACATCGCAGCAGCACTTGTTACCGGACTTTCCTGTATCGGTGGTGGTATTGCCGTTGCCAGTGCGGCAAGCGCAGCACTTGGAGCGATCAGTGAGGATCAGAGCATCCTTGGTAAATCTCTTATCTTCGTAGGTCTTGCCGAAGGTGTTGCTCTTTATGGACTGATCATCTCCTTCATGATCCTGGGTAAACTTTGATATGAAAATGTATCTGATCAGTGACAATATTGATACTCTGACAGGAATGAGACTGGCCGGTGTAGAGGGTGTGATCGTTCATGAGCACGACGAGCTGAAAGAAGCTCTGGAGCGCACCATCGCAGACAAAGAGATCGGAATCATACTCCTGACCGAAAAATTCGGCCGGGAGTTTCCTGAGATCATTGATGATGTCAAACTTCATCACAAAACACCTCTCATCATTGAAATTCCTGACAGACATGGTACCGGCCGCAGACCTGATTTCATTACATCTTATGTAAATGAGGCCATCGGATTAAAATTATAGGCAGGTGATATTATGACAATTGAAGAGAAGCTTAAACACTTCTATGACACCTCCGTGGACGAAGCACGCCGTCAGGCGGAAAAAGATGTCCGGGAACACAAGGAAGCCCTGGATGCCGCATTGGAGGAACATAAAAAAATGTCTCTGGGAAATGCTGCCAGTTCCCGCAAAGCCGAGATCGCAAACGCAAAGCGTGAGATCAACAAGGCACTTTCCGCAGAGCAGCTTCACATCCGGCGAAACTGGACTGCCAGACAGAGCCGCTTAAAAGAAAAACTTTTTGCAGATGTCCGGGTACAGATCCTGAAATTCATGGAATCTCCCCGCTATGAAGAATATCTTTGTACAAAGATCGAGGAAGCTGTCTGCTTCGCGGAACACGATGAGATCCAGATCTATCTTTCAAAAGAAGATGAACCCCGTCTGAAGTCTCTCACTGTAAAGACCGGTTTCCCGCTGAAGGTTTCCGATGAATCCTTTATCGGCGGGATCAAGGCGATAATCCCTGAAAAAAATATCCTCATCGACAATTCCTTTGAGGAAGGCTATCAGGCAGCTTACAGAGAATTCAAATTTGACGGAGGTCCAGCACATGAGTAAAACAGATATTATCTACGGTGTTAACGGTCCTGTTATCTACCTCAAGGGCGACACCGGCTTCAAGATCTCCGAGATGGTCTATGTAGGCCCCGAAAAACTGGTTGGAGAAGTCATCGGTCTTAAGAAACATATGACGACCATACAGGTTTTTGAGGAAACTACAGGGCTGAAACCCGGAGAAACTGTTATCGGAACAGGAGACGCTATTTCCGTTCTCCTTGGTCCGGGAATCATCCACAATATTTTTGATGGTATCCAGAGACCTCTGGCAGAGATTGCCCAGGCCTCTGGAAAATATATTTCCCGTGGTGTCAGCGTTGACTCTCTTGACACAGAAAAAAAATGGGAAACCCACATTACCGTAAAGGAAGGTGACGTCATCGGTGCAGGCACGGTTATTGCCGAGACACAGGAAACCGCCTCCATCCTTCACAAATCCATGGTTCCGCCCACGATCACACACGGAACCGTTATCCATGCAGTTCCTGACGGTGCCTATACCGTTCTGGAGCCCATTGTTACCATCCGCCTTGATGACGGAACTGAAAAAGAACTGGCACTTGCCCAGAAATGGCCGATCCGTGTTCCACGACCGACCTACAAGCGTTTCCCGGCCAGCGTTCCTCTCCTTACCGGTCAGCGAATCCTGGATACTCTTTTCCCTATTGCCAAGGGAGGCACTGCCGCAGTTCCCGGTGGATTCGGAACAGGAAAAACCATGACACAGCACCAGATCGCCAAGTGGTCTGACGCAGATATCATCATCTATATCGGCTGCGGCGAGCGTGGAAACGAGATGACACAGGTTCTCGAGGACTTCAGCAAACTGATCGACCCGAAATCCGGAAACCTGATGATGGACCGTACCACACTGATCGCCAACACCTCCAACATGCCGGTTGCAGCCCGTGAGGCTTCCATCTACACAGGTGTTACACTTGCGGAATATTACCGTGATATGGGTTATGATGTAGCGATCATGGCAGACTCCACATCCCGATGGGCCGAGGCTCTCCGTGAGCTTTCCGGACGTCTGGAGGAGATGCCTGCAGAGGAAGGCTTCCCTGCATATCTGGCAAGTAAGCTTTCCGCCTTCTATGAGCGCGCAGGAATGATGCAGAACCTGAACGGAACAGAGGGTTCCGTATCCATTATCGGTGCAGTTTCCCCTCAGGGTGGTGATTTCTCCGAGCCGGTCACACAGAATACCAAACGTTTTGTCCGCTGTTTCTGGGGACTGGACAAGGCTCTTGCCTATGCCCGTCACTTCCCTGCCATCCAGTGGCTGACCAGCTACAGCGAATATCTGGAGGACCTGACTCCCTGGTACAGAGAGCATGTCTCCCCGAAATTCGTTTATGACAGAAACCAGATCATGGCTATCCTCAACCAGGAAAGCTCTCTTATGGAGATCGTCAAGCTGATCGGAAGCGATGTTCTTCCGGATGATCAGAAGCTGACGCTGGAGATCGCCAGGGTTATCCGTCTGGGCTTCCTGCAGCAGAACGCTTTTCACCAGGAAGACACCAGTGTTCCTATGGAAAAGCAGTTCCTGATGATGGAAACCATCCTCTATCTCTACGAAAAGTGCCGTGCCCTTATAAACCGTGGCATGCCGGTTTCCGTGCTGAAGGAGGATAAGATCTTTGAACGTATCATCGCCATCAAATACGAGGTTCCAAATAAAGAGCCGGAGCGTTTTGATGAATATCATAAAGATATCGACCGCTTCTACGACAATGTACTGGAAAGAAACGGTTAAAGGAGGGATCAGTTTATGGCAATCGAATATCTTGGCCTGAGTGAAATAAACGGCCCTCTTGTTGTCCTTGAGGGTGTAAAAAACGCATCTTACGAGGAGATCGTGGAATTCCACATGGAGGACGGCACTCAAAAGATCGGCCGTATCGTGGAAATCTATGAGGACAAGGCCGTTATCCAGGTTTTTGAGGGAACTGACAACATGTCCCTCGGCAATACACACACACGTCTTACCGGACATCCTATGGAGATCGGGCTTTCTCCTGAGATCCTGGGACGTACCTTTAACGGTATCGGCCAGCCCATTGACGGGCTTGGCGAGATCACACCGGAGGTCAGCCTGAACATTAACGGGCTTCCGCTGAATCCGGTAACACGTGAATATCCACGAAACTATATCAACACCGGTATCTCCGCTATTGACGGACTGACCACACTGATCCGCGGCCAGAAGCTGCCGATCTTTTCCGGTAACGGTCTTCCACATGATAAGCTGGCTGCACAGATCGTTCAGCAGGCTTCCCTGGGAGCAGACTCCGATGAAAAATTCGCCATTGTTTTTGCAGCAATGGGTGTGAAATACGACGTAGCGGAATTCTTCCGCAGGACCTTCGAAGAAAGCGGTGCGTCCGACCACGTTGTGATGTTTTTGAACCTTGCAAACGATCCGGTTGTAGAGCGTCTTCTGACACCGAAGATCGCCCTCACTGCCGCTGAGTATCTTGCTTTTGAAAAAGGCATGCATATCCTGGTAATCCTGACTGATATCACCTCCTTCTGTGAGGCCATGCGAGAGGTTTCCTCCTCCAAGGGTGAGATCCCTTCCCGAAAGGGTTATCCCGGATATCTGTACAGTGAGCTTGCAACCCTTTACGAGCGTGCGGGAATCGTCCGTGGCGGCACCGGTTCTGTAACCCAGATTCCGATCCTGACCATGCCAAACGACGACATCACACATCCGATCCCCGACCTTACCGGATATATCACAGAAGGCCAGATCGTACTGGACCGCCAGCTTCACGGTCAGGCGATCTATCCGCCGATCAATGTTCTGCCATCCCTGTCCCGTCTGATGAAGGACGGTATCGGTGAAGGCTTCACACGTGCTGATCATCAGGATGTTGCCAACCAGCTCTTCTCCTGCTACGCAAAGGTAGGCGATGCCAGAGCTCTTGCATCCGTTATCGGTGAGGATGAGCTTTCTCCGCTGGATAAGCAGTACCTTGTATTCGGAAAAGCCTTCGAGGCAGAATTTGTAGGACAGTCAGAAACAGAGAATCGAAGCATCATCGAAACTCTGGATAAGGGCTGGGAGCTTCTTGGCCTTCTTCCAAGAGAAGAGCTCGACCGTATCGATACCAAAGTTCTGGATCAGTATTACAGAGAAACCGTCCGTTAGTGAGGTGATTTTATGGATCCGAATACCTTTCCCACCAAGGGAAATCTCATACTTGCAAAAAACTCTCTGGCTCTTTCCAAACAGGGCTATGAGCTTATGGACAAAAAGCGTAATATCCTGATCCGTGAAATGATGGAGCTGATCGATCAGGCAAAGGATATCCAGTCCCAGATCGATGAGACCTTCCGTACCGCTTACGCGGCTCTTCAGAAGGCAAATATGGAAATTGGAATCGCTTTCGTAGACCAGATCTCTCATACCGTTCCTGTGGAAGATTCCATCCGGATCAAAACCAGGAGTGTCATGGGAACCGAGATCCCTCTTGTGGAATATGACAAAAAAGCAGGCAACATGCCGACTTATGCCTACTACAGCACCAAGCTGTCCCTAGACGAGGCCAAGGCAGCCTTCGAGCGTGTAAAGGAGCTGTCCATCCAGCTCTCCATGATTGAAAACGCCGCCATCCGTCTTGCCACCAACATCAAAAAAACCCAGAAGCGTGCCAATGCGCTGAAAAACATCACCATCCCCAGATACGAAACTCTCACCCGAGATATCACCAATGCTCTGGAAGAAAAAGAGCGTGAAGAGTTTACACGTCTGAAGGTGATCAAACGTATGAAACAAAACAGTTAAAAAAATCCTCCGCAGATCTTTCCGGTTCTGCGGAGGATTTTTGGGTTATCCACATTTATCCACACCTGAAAATGACTTTTCAACACCTTGCAGTGATCGTTTTAACTGGGCACTGTTCTTTTTTATCCTCATTTCCATACATCCGATAGTCCCCCTTTTAAATAGATTAGTTTTTCAAGAATTCATTTACTATTATCTGATTATTTGTTTTTATTCTTTTATATTATGTCTTTTTTGCAATAAATTTTATGATATTTAGAATTTAAAAATGTCAATAGTTTTAAAAACTTTTTTCCCATTTTTTACAATTTTATCATTTTACACAAAACATATGTTTAAATTTATTTATGTAAATCAGGTCATCCACATGGTTATCCTTGTGGATAATGTGGATAAATTTGTGCATAACTTGATTATTGGCGGATTTGCGGATTTTTGTCATGTGGAAAACTTTTTGGAAAGTTTTTCACTTATCCACCATGGTTCGACAAGTTTTGTGCATATTGCCAGAACGACCTTTTCAGGGCTGATATTGCCCTTATCCGCACGCACCTGTCTAATGTTGCCAATCCTCTCCGATTTTATATCAAGCCTTTCTTTTTGCAGCTTTTTATGGTATTTCTCATGCGTGCGGTCTTGACATCAGCACTGTTTTTTGTTAATGTGAAAACACTAAAACAACGTGTGGATTTTTCAGTTTTGAACTTTTTTCGCCACACAATCTGTCCGATTCGAAAAGACAGATTGTGTGGCTTTTATTATGCACAAAAAACACGCTCTGTTTTCCGCACCTGATATTCTTACGATTCTGATATAAAGGGGGATTTTTCATGAACAGCACATTTATGAAGGAAAAGCCTGTCGGCCCGCTGCTGGCATCCATGGCTCTGCCTATGGTCTTTTCCATGCTTGTAAACTCACTATACAACATTGTGGACAGCTTCTTCGTGGCACAGATCAGCGAGCAGGCCATGACCGCCCTGTCCCTTGTCTATCCGATCCAGAACATGATCAACGCCGTTGCCATTGGCTTCGGAATCGGAATCAACGCCAGAGTTTCCTATCACCTTGGCGCAGGGGACAAAAAAATGGCAGACACTGCCGCAACCCACGGATTTTTTCTGTCTGTGATCCACGGGATCCTGATGACCGTGATCAGCATCGCTGTTATGCCCGTATTCCTTCAGATGTTCACCCAGGATGAAACCGTGATCCGGATGGGGCTGGAGTATTCTACCATCGTTTTCCTGTTTTCCACAGTAATTGCCATCAGCCTTTTCTTCGAAAAACTTTTCCAGGCTGTAGGACGGATGAAAGTATCCATGCTCGCCCTACTTGTGGGATGTATCAGCAACATCATCCTGGACCCGTTCCTAATCTGGGGAATCGGCTTTTTCCCGAAGCTGGGTATCCGGGGCGCAGCTCTGGCTACTGGCATCGGCCAGGTGCTCACCATTGCGGTCTATATGGTCTTTTATATCCTGAAGCCTATTCCTGTACGTGTAACGCCCAAAGCCCTGAAAACAAGCAAAGTAACGGATCTGAGCCTGTATGCCATCGGTGTTCCCGCGATCCTGAACCTTGCACTGCCATCGTTTCTGATCTCTTTTCTGAACTCCGTGCTGGCCGCTTACTCGGACAGCTATGTGGTGATCCTTGGCATTTATTACAAACTGCAGACCTTCCTGTATCTCCCGGCCAACGGAATCATCCAGGGAATGCGCCCGCTGATCGGTTATAACTTCGGTGCCCGTGAGATGAAGCGTGTGAAAAAAATCTTCCGGCTCACCCTGGAATCCAGCTGTGTGATCATGCTCTTTGGAACCGTTATCTGCCTCCTGGCTTCCGGACAGCTTATGGGACTTTTCACAACTACCCCGGAAACCATTGCCGCTGGCTCCAGAGCACTGAAGATCATCAGCGCCGGCTTTCTTGTTTCTGCTGTATCCGTTACCACTTCCGGTGCCATGGAAGGCCTTGGAAAAGGCACGCAGTCCCTTGTAATTTCCCTTTTCCGCTATGTGGTCGTTATCATGCCCACCGCATATCTTCTGTCCCATTTTATGGGTCCTGATGGCGTGTGGAACGCATTCTGGATCACAGAGGTGTTTACAGCCATCGTTTCTGTCATGATTTATCACAAAACGTTGAAAAAAGCCTGAGAATGCAAATGTCCGGCCCACCGGTCTGTTTGCAGCCACCTGCAGGTTTACGTCCCGAAAGCACAAAAAGCTTCGATCCACTCTCTGAGCACATCGCTCATCGATGAGAGTTAGATCGAAGCTTTCTTTATTAACCAAACCGGGAAAATCCCATGAGTGATCGCTGATATCCTCTTGACTCAAACGGATATCCGTGATCTGCGTTCATTTAATTCGCGGAAATTTCCTCTGTATCTCTTACAGAAGTCCCTTCTCACGGATCAGCTTTAAAGCGCCTTCATCGGCCACTACCGTCACATCCGGGTGAAGCTGCAGGATAGATGCCGGCACGTTGGGCGTGATCGGTCCGTAGAGAGATTTGTAAAGAGCATCTGCCTTTGCCTCTCCGGTAGCGACCAGAAGGATTTTCTTTGCAGTCATGATGTTTTTGATACCCATGGTATATGCCTGCTTCGGCACATCATCCATAGTCTCAAAGAATCTTGCATTTGCCTTGATGGTGCTCTCCGTAAGGTCTACGCAGTGAGTCTCCTTCTCAAATGCTGCACCCGGCTCGTTGAAGCCGATGTGGCCATTTCCGCCGATTCCAAGCAGCTGCATATCGATACCACCCACGCTGCGGATGATCTCATTGTAATCCGCACAGGCTTTCTCACTGTCCTCTTCCAGTCCGTTTGGCACATAGGTTCTTGCCTTATCGATATTTACATGGTCAAACAGATTTGTGTTCATAAAATAACGATAGCTCTGATCGTTATCTCCGGAAAGTCCTTTGTATTCATCAAGATTTACGGATGTGATCTGCGAAAAGTCCAGATCTCCTTTTTTGTACCACTCGATCAGCTGCTTGTACATTCCCACCGGTGTGGAGCCTGTAGCAAGTCCAAGAACGGCATTTGGCTTCATGATGATCTGTGCAGACATGATATTCGCTGCTTTTCTGCTTACGTCATAGTAATCTTTTCCTGTATAAATGATCATAATCTTTTCCCTTCTCCTTATGGTAAAAAAGAACAACCGGATAACTAAGATTCACATATCTCCTGCTTTTCCTGTTGTTCTTTTTTATTATTGATTCGTTTTTTTACTCAGCCATCTCTACTTCGAGAACATAATCTACCGGGTCCGGAAGTACCGGGTCAGGTCCCAGATCAACGAATGCGATATCCGGGTAATCGCTGTGCATCCATGCGTTGGAGATCGGCACCTCATGTCCGTCATCCAGCGCACGCACCTTCACGATCTTATCCTTATCAAATCCCAGAAGCGGAAGTGGTCCCAGTGTATTCTCATAAATATGCACATAGTATTTGTTTCCGTTTCTGGTGATACGTCCGTAATCCGGCTTCGGAATGTTTTCAGCCGGTACACAGCCGTAGATACTGTCATGATTCTTATCCATCCAGCAGCCGATCTCAGCCAGGATCGCAGATGATTCCTTCGGGAATTTACCTTTGGCATCCGGTCCTACGTTCAGGATCATATTTCCGCCCTTGGAAACACACTCTACCAGCTTCTTGATCAGCATGGAAGCCGGTTTGTAATAATGATCGTTTGCACAGTATCCCCAGTTGTTGTTCATGGTGAAGCATGCTTCCCAGACCATCGGGTTGCCTTCCTTATCGCAGATTCCTTCCGGCGGGATGATCTGCTCAGGGCTTACGAAATCGCCATGGTACGGTGTCGGATCACACTCATACAGGGATCCTCTTCCCTCTCCGCTGGCTTCCAGACGGTTATCGATGATAACCTGCGGCTGTAAGCTGCGCACCATGTTGATCAGCTTGGTTGCGCCCCATTTTTCCCCTCTCATATCGTCGTAGGAGAAATCAAACCAGATGATATCGATCTGTCCGTAGTTTGTACAGATCTCTTCTACCTGATTATACAGATATTCTGTATAACGTGAGAAATCACGGTTCTCATTTTCGCACTCTTTGTGGTTTCTCATCGGATGGATACGGTCTCCGTAATGCGGATAATCCGGATGATGCCAGTCAAGTAGTGTGAAATAGATTCCAACCTTAAGGCCTTCCTCACGAAGTGCCTCTACATACTCCTTGATCAGGTCTCTTCCTGCCGGTGTATTTGTTACCTTGTAATCTGTGTATTTACTGTCAAATAAGCAGAAGCCGTCGTGATGCTTCGCTGTCAGGACTACATATTTCATACCTGCAGCCTTGGCCTCTTTTGCCCACTGCTTCGGATTGTAGTCTCTTGCATCAAATTCTTTCATAAACGGAAGATATTCTTCCTCAGGTATTTCCTCTACGCTTCGTACCCACTCGCCTCTTGCAGGGATAGAATATAATCCCCAGTGGATAAACATTCCAAAGCGGGCATCCTGGTACCACTCCATACGTTTTTCATATTCTTTTCTGTCAAACTGATACATGATTTTTTCCTCCTGTTTAGATTAAAAGCATCAGCCTTTGATAGCTCCGGAAAGCATACCTTTTTCAATCTGTTTATGGAACACAATGTAAATGATAAGCATCGGAATTACGGACATTACTACATATGCAAACTGACTTCCGATCTCCTGTGTATGTGCAGAAGAGAAGTTCAGCATCGCACGTGAAACTGTGAAATATTTGGTATCTGTCATCAGGATCATGGAGAATACAAGTTCACTGTATCCATAGATGAATACGAAGATCGCCTCTGTTGCGATGATCGGCTTGCAGACAGGGAAAAGGATCTTCCACAGCAGCTGCCAGTTGTTACATCCATCAATGATCGCCGCCTCATCCAGGTTCCTGGAGATTCCATCCATGAATCCTGTATAAAGGAATATCGCCTGGGACATACCAAACGCAACATAGATCAGGATCAGGAAGAACAGGTTGTTCTTTGCATTTAATGCTGTTGCAATGTTGTTGATCGGGATCAGTGTACAGTGGACCGGAACCATTACTCCGATCATGAAGAATACATATACCCATTTCAGGAATTTGTAATCTTTTCTTGATAAGATGTATGCTGCCATCATTCCGACTACAGTATTAAATACAGTTGTCAGAGTCGCTACAACCAGGGAGTTCTTGATGGTATTCAATGCATCCGCTGTTTTGTTTGCGCTGATATAGTTCTGGAACATAATCTTCTTAGGGAAGCTTAACAGGTTCAGGTAAATCTCTGAGTTTGTTTTGAAGGAAGCCATTACGGTCACTACTACCGGAAACAGTGTAACAACTGTCCACAGGATCGCAATAACGTACAGCGCTATCTTTCCTCCATGCATTTTCTGTTTATTAGCTGTTTTTTCCATATCGTCTCTTCTCCTTCCGCCTACATTGCAAGATCTTTATCTTCACGGAACAAATGATTGGTTATAAGACTCAGTGCAACACCCAGCACTAACAGAATAACACCGTATGCACTGCTTCGTCCGAACAGCTTATAGGAGAATCCCTGTGTATAAAGCATAATTGAAGGCGTGGAGCTGATATCGTTCGGGCCTCCTCTTGTCATCGCCCAGATAATATCGAATACTTTCAGACATCCTGTGATACACAAAATAGAGAATACCTTGAAGGAGTTTTTCATCAGAGGCAGGGTAATGTAACGAACTCTCTGCCATCCGGTAGCTCCATCCAGTGCTGCTGCCTCATTTAACTCATCCGGGATCGCTACCAGACCAGCTGCAAAGATCAGCATGTTATATCCGGCATACATCCACTCATTTACCAGGATAACGATCCAGACGTTTACAGTCTTTATCGTCAGCACATCAGGGATCGCACCATGAAGGCCGAAAATATTTTCAATGGTATTAAAGATACCAAAGTTCGGATTTAACATAAATGTCCACATCAGGGCTACTGCTGTTGTTCCTAACATATTCGGAAGGAAGTAGCAGGTTCTGAAGAATCCGGTTCCCTTGATCTTTGTAGTTACCAGCATTGCGAGACCAAATGAAAGCGGCATCAGGATAACGAAACCACCGATCATAAAGTACACACTGTTGAGCATTGCATTCCAGAACAGCTTATCTGAAAAAATCTTCTGATAGTTCTCAAGTCCTACCCATTGCTTTGCCGCACCAAACATACCGTTCCATTTACGGAATGATAAGCCTACGGTATCAAAAACAGGGTAGATGACAAAAATAACAGTTATTAAAATTGCCGGAAGAAGGAACGCTAAAGAAAGCGTAAGATCTTTTTTATCCAGCTTCTGTTTTACCTTTGGTACAGATTTACCTGCCATATGTATACCTCCGTAATAAACAAGGGGAAGCAGATGATGCTCCCCCCTGTTTCTCTTATCCACACATCATGCGTTCAGTCAAAATTCTCTTTATTCGTAAGCAGACATTTTGTCAACGATATCGTCTCCAACTTCCTGTGCACTTGCGCCTGTCGCTAATGCCTGAAGAGAATTACGGATTGTATCCATAGCTGCTGTGTTGCTGTCATATGTAGGAATCTCAAGTTTAGACTCTGTATTCTCAGCCATGATCGCATTTACATCGTCAAGCAGATAGTTACCTGTATCGATCGTAACCTTCTCAGCATATGTTGTCGGGCTGGATTTGCACATTTCGTTGATGGAATCTACACTTGTAAGATACTTGATGAATTTAACAGTTGCTGCGATTTCCTCATCGCTCTTGTTTAATGTGGTGATGTAGTATGTATCAGAGCCGCCGCCCATCTCTACAGTCTTGTTTGCTTCGTCGATATAAGGAATTCTTGTAACACCGATCTTCTGAGCATCGAAGAGAGTTGTATCGGAGTCATTCTGGAAGTTACCGCAGTTCCATGTTCCGTCAACTGTGAATGCAGCTTTTCCTGCCTCGAACATATTTCTCTCTGTGTTGAAGTCTGTGCTAAGGATTCCATCTCCCCAGTATCCTGCATCGATCATATCTTTCATCTTCTGATAGATTGCAACCATCTTCTCGCCGTTGTAAGCTTCTTTGTCGCTTGCAAGATCATCTGCGATGCTTGTTCCGTAAGCTTTCAGAGCAAGAGCACTCATCAGATGCTCGAAGTGATAGTTATCTTTGTCAGAGTAGTTGAATGGCTGGATTCCTGCATCTTTTAATTTCGCGCAGGCATCAACAAGATCATCCCATGACTCCGGAACATCTACACCAACCTGATCAAGGTAATCTTTGTTGTAGTAGAGGCAGAGCTGATAAGCAGACCACGGAATACCATAGGTTCCCTCAATGCCGTCAAACTGTGTTGTCTCCCATGCAAAATCCTGAACTCCCTCTTTCCATTCCGGATACTGCTCAAAGTATGGTGTCAGATCCAGTATATATCCTGCATCTACATACTCTCTTGTACGGCTTCCGCCATACTGAAGGAACGCGTTCGGTACATTACCGGAAGCAAAATCTGTTGTAAGCTTCTCTTCATAATCAGACTCCGTAGAAATACTCTCATCTGTTACATGGATCTTTCCTTCGTTCTCTTTGTTGAACTCATCAAGTGCTTTGTAATACCATTTAGCCTGTCCGTCTGTATCAGATCCGTTGTTAAATCTGAATGCTACACGAAGCTCAACGTTTTCAAAATCCATATTGTCTACATCGTAGTTTGTGTCACCTTTTGCAAATACGGCGCTTCCTGTTACGCCTACTGTTGACATTGCTGTTACACCGGCGAGACACAGTGTTGCAACTTTTTTCATTCGTTTCTTCATGAATAAATCCTCCCTTAATATGATTTTTTATTATATAGTTTTCCCATTGATGTTCATAAATTGATCAATCGATGATCGCCTCAAAGATCGGCTCTTCTTCCTCAAGTTCCAGGCATACACAGTAGTTCTTTGCCCCCTGAAGCTTCTCCGGAAGCTCTACCTCTATCATCGAGTTTCCTTCGCAGCACTTTAATGCGCGGCACGGAAGCTTTTCTCCTGTGCTTACCACATATGCACCCTTTAACTGATTACCGATGTTCAGCAGTTCAACTCGATATCTCGGTGCAAGTACGTGTACGTAAAGCTTATGTGGTCTCTTTGTAAATTCAATGCTCGGGATCTCATATGGATAGATACCAACATTCTTGGTTCCGTAAATTGCTTCCGCATTCTCAGTCACGTATTTACCAACCTCATTCATAACCTCGACACAAGCTTCCGGAACAGTTCCGTCTGCCATTGGTCCTACGTTCAGCAGGTAATTTCCGCCTCTGCCGACGATCTTGAGAAGAAGGTTCAGGATATCATCCGGATTCTTCCAGTTTGTATCGTATTTATTATAACCCCATGTATCATTTACAGTTGCCGGTACTTCCCAGTCACCGTCGTATGGAAGACGTGGGATAAAGTTATCACCGGTGGTCATATAATCGCCCTTCTGGTGTCCGATACGTCCGCTGATGATGCAGTCAGGCTTAATACCCTTAACCCAGTCTCTTAATTCCTGAGCTTCGTCTGCGGTCATTCCCATCGGAGTATCAAACCAGATCAGGGAAATATTATCGTAATTCTCAAGAAGCTCTTTTAACTGCGGCTTGCATTTCTCATCGAAGTATGTACGGAATTCCGGCTTCCATTCGTTCTTGTCTTCGTAATCCTTCTTATAGGCATTGTCATCATCCCAGTCCTGAGCCTGTGAATAATAGATACCCATTGTCATGTCATATTTCTTACAAGCATCGGAAAGCTCTCTTAAGATATCTCTTCCTGTAGCCTTCACTACATTAAAATCACTGACTTTGGAATCGTACATTGCGAATCCCTCGTGATGCTTGGAAGTAAGAACGATATATTTAACACCCCACTGTTCTTTCGCTCTTTTCACAAACATATCCGCGTCAAATTTGTCCGGATGGAACTCATCTTTCAGCTTTCTGTAATCTTCCTTGTCAATGTTGAGATTGTTCTCGATCCACTCTGCGATACGGTCTGTCTTGGTGACCTCGCCGGTCTTCGGATCTTTCCACTCTCCTGCAAGGATGGAATAAAGTCCCCAATGGATGAATAATCCGTATTTGGCATCTTTATACCACTGCTGCTTTGTGTCTGCCATAACCTTCTCCTTGTTTCGTATAGCTGATTTTCTTGTTACGTAAAACGTTTCGTTTTTTGTTAAGACTATCTTACCGCATCCGAAGCAGCTTTTCAAGTAAAATCATAGGGCAAAAATCATTTTTCCTATTTTTTACAATTATTCCGTCTTGTTTTTGTGCACTTTTTCGTATTAGGTTTTGTTAAACGTTTCATTTTTATCAATTTTCTGTACAATACGCTCGTTTTTTCTGATACTTTATGTGTAAAAAATGCCATGTGTATTGAGGCATTTTCTTTTTCATGATATAATATGAAAATACTCTATTATCTGTAAATGTATCAGAACCGGAGGTTTTACATGAACGTTACGATCAATGATATCGCCCGTGCGACAGGCCTGTCCACCGCAACGATCTCCAAATATATAAACCACAAAAAAATACGGGAAGAAAATCGTATCCTTATAGAAAAGGCAATTCAGGAGCTTGGATATACCCCAAACCGGAATGCCCAGCTTCTCCGTGCCAAAAACACACATACCATCGGTATCCTGATCTCAGATCTTGGTAATTATTTCTGGGGCGAGCTTGTCAACTCCATTATCAAGCATTTCACGGATCATGGCTATACAGTTATTGTCTGTTCTTTCTTTTTTGAAAATCAGAAGGAGATCGATACGATACAGGATATTATCTCCCAGCACTTTGACGGAGTTATCATGCTCCCATCCTGCTGGCATGATGACCTGTACCAGCTTTTACAGAATGCCGGCATACCGGTTGTAATGCTCGATCAGATTCCTGCTTCCATGAGACATTTTCCTGTAGACTGTGTTATTTCTGATAATTACAGAGGCGGTGCACTGCTGGCAGAGCACCTTTTGGAAAAAGGCCACACAAAGGTCTGGATCATGGAACAGTATCTGGACTCCTACACCATCGAGCAGCGGATCCAGGGCTTTGTGGATGTATATCAGAAAAATGGCATTGACCTTCTGAAACAGCAGGATTCTTTTCCCCCTGTTTCTTTTGGTTCCACTGCAGAAACGATCACCCAGAGCAACCTGCATTTCCAGAAGCTTATTGATTCTTCCGATCCCCCTACTGCTGTTTTTTTTGACTGCTATCTCTCCGCAATGGGCGGTTTAAGCGCTGCCAGCCAGGCACGGATTTCCGTTCCTCAGGATATTTCCTTTGTGTGCTTTGATGATGATCCGCTTTTCAAGACCATGAGCGCGACTATGACCTGCGTCTCACAGGATCTGACAAGCATGGGGAAATATGCTGTGGAATTACTTTTAAAAAGGATCCATGGAGACTATACGGATTTTCCCAAAATAGACATGCTGGATGTTGTATTCCACCCGCGGCGCTCCGTAAAAGACCTGTCCGAACACAACAGTACAGCATCCGGAAAGGATTGATTTATGAGTGCAACCATCAAGGACATTGCCAGAGAAACCGGTCTGGCATTGGCCACCATTTCAAAATATATCAACGGCGGAACTGTACGGCCGCAAAACAAAAAGCAGATCGACGAAGCGATCCGAAAACTGAATTACGTTCCACGAAACACGGCCCGGGGACTTCGTTCCTCCAAGACTTACCGTATCGGTCTGGTATCCGGTCCTCCCAATACTCCGCATAATGCTTTTCTTCTGAGCAAAATAGAAAACACCATGCGCGCTCACGGTTATTCTCTCACATTTATGAGCGGCGACAAATATAAGGATCATGTCAATAAATTCGTCCCTCACATGCTCCGCTCCGGGATCGACGGCCTTATCATTACCTCTTTCAGTCTGAACCAGGACATCTGTTCTGCTGTGGAACACGCCAAAATCCCTGTTGTGGAGCTGGAAGAACACAGCCATTTCCACCGTACAGACTGTGTACAGACCAGCTGTACCTCCGGAGCCTACGAGATCGTGGAGCATCTGATAAAAATGGGGCATCAGAAGATCGCCCTTGTCACCGGTTCTCCTGCATCCTATACTGCATGTGAACGAAAAAAAGGCTATCTCCGGGCACTGGAAGACTACGATATTCCGGTTAACCCCGATTATATCATCGCTGAAAATTACACAAACGACTTTGGATATCAGGCAATGCAGAAATTATGGAATCTTCCGGAACGTCCGACTGCCGTATTTTCTGCGAACTATACACTATGCCTCGGTATTTATGAAGCGATCTACAGCCTTGGCATCCGGATCCCGGAAGACCTGTCTGTTGTCTCCTTTGATGATTTTGAACTGTCCATGCTGCTTTCTCCTCAGCTGACCGCTGTCCGTCAGCCGCTGACCGGTCTGGCAGAGCAGGCCTGTGATCTGCTGCTTCGCAGAATGAACGGAGACTACAGTGATTTTCCAAGGACGATACGCCTGAAGCCAGAATGTATCTACCGGGATTCCGTGCGTGATCTCTTTTCTGATGCTAAGTAATGCAAAGCAACTTTTATTACGGCAATTTCGGGAAGCACAACAGACATTTTCATTCCAATCTGCCCGCATATTCTGAGCATCTGAACCACTGCAATAATTTCACAACTTTTACAAAGGGCACAGACCGTCACCGACACAGTCGATGATACGGTCTGTGTTCCTTCTGTATATATCCGTTATATCTGTCACAGCAGTCTCAGCAGCATATCTCCGGTTCCCACATTGTATCCGCTGGTTGCATAGATCCCATTCAGGCTTCCGTTTGTCACAATGATCAGCGGAAGCTTATCCGGATCTACGTACATTCTTCTTCCCAGTGTATTGATGATCTCTGAAAAATCATCGTATAAGATCTGAACATTTCCAAGCTTGCCCAGTGCTCTTGAAAGGGTAGGGGTCTCCAGCGCTTTTTTGCTTTTTACTACAAAAATGATCCTCTTCGCATATCGGGAAAAAGCTTCTTCCTGCTCCATCATCTCATTTAAGATATGCTCCGTCGGTTCTTTCTCCTCTTCCAGAAACGCCAGGATATGCTTCCCATCTGCCGTCAGTTCTGACGCCTTCACGGTGCTTCCATCTTCTTTTCTGAGAGTAAATTCCGGTATGGAGATATTCTCCAGCATGTCTTCCAGGTTTGCATTCCGAAATGCCAGCTCCACCCTCTTCATTTCTCCGATCTGAACCTCAAAATAATACTCCGCTGCAAATATATTTCCATTTGGCAGTCTGTTTGAGGTAAGGATCCTATAATTTCCCGCTTCCAGCGGCAGCTTCATCACCTGATCTCTGAAATTTTCGGCTTCCAGCTTCCGTGTGATATATTTTCCGGCTTCCAGTTTTGCGATGCTCCAGTTCTGGAAATATTTCCAATGTGTATCCGCACTTGCCTTCAGAAGGATCGATGCCTTTTTCTCCGTTTCCGCAGATACCGGGATGAATTTTCCGTTTTTCATATACTCCATGGAACGGTCATGAGGGTTCAGGCGTGCCGGAATCCCCAGTGTTCTCGCCATTGCCACAAAAAGGATCTTCTTTGACAGAAGACTTCCTGTTCCCGTTTTCAGACATCCGGACGGCGTGGTGATCACACTGCTGCGTTCTTTCTCCGGGCTGGAAACGATCTTATCCTCAATCCACTTCCAGATCTTCGCCGGCTCCTTTTGCAGCATATTTTTCTCTTCTTCCGACAGCTGCTCAAGGATCGCTTTTCTGTATTTCTGCAAAACTTCATCGTCAACTCTCGGGTTCAGTACATATGGTACAAAAATATCTGCATCCATGTTTTTTTCATACGGTAATGCAAATTTCAGGTGCTCCTCCAGAACCTGGCTGATACAGTCTGTTCTGTCTTTCTCTGTGAGGACTTCAAGGAGTTTTTTTCTCATTGAAGAATCTCCGGTTTCTTTTTCCAGGAATTTCCGACACTCCAGATTGCTCAGGTTTCTTACCTTCTGTTCCCTGTAAGCGTTTGCCTCTGCCAGACGTCTGCTACCTCTTTCCTTCTGCTCCGGTGTTGGCATATCTTTATTTACAGGTGCATCATGAGGTGCGATCATATCGATCTCCGTCCACTCCTCATAAAAAATACCCTTTTCCTTTCCTACGGGCATCAGACAGATCTCACAACAATCCTCTGTTTTTGTATCCAGGCTGTTTTCTGCATGCAGCCATTCTCCCTCTGCATACATCCTTGCAGAAATATGGATACTTCCAAGCCCTGTTGTCAGGCTGACTTTTCCCAGACTGTCGGTTTTCAGTTCTGCGATCGGGGCATATTCCGAATAATTCAGCACCTCAAAAGAAACTTCTGCACCTTCTGCCGGTTTTCCATGTGAATCCTTTACGGACACAGTGATCTCTTTTGTCAGTGCATATCGTTTCAGCTCGTTGAGCATAGTCACCATACCATCTTTGCCGATCACTTCTCCCTCCGGGATCATGGTATCAAAAACTCTTGAATGGACCATCATGGCCCTTGAGGAAGCGTTGGTAAACCATCCCTTATTCAGGATCTCCTCCGGCTCACAGGCTCCCAGAAAATACCAGCTTCCATCGCACCAGATTTCCACCCAGGCATGATTGTCATCACAATGAGACCACTTTGGTGCATATACCTGACGGGCAGGTACACCAACACTTCTCAGTGCATTAACGGTAAATACAGATTCCTCTCCGCATCTTCCGTTTCCTCTGCGGTATACGGCAAGTGCAGACAGGGTACGATCATCTGTACAATGATAGGTAGCCTCCTGTGCACACCAGTAGTTCACCTCCAGGGCAGCTTCCCGGAAACTCATTCCCTCAGTTCTCTCTCCGATCTCCCTGCGGAAAAATGTACGGCAGGGTGCGATCTCCTCCTCATTTACTCTATGAAACAGCACATAATTCAAAAAGATTTCCTCCGGCAGCTCTGCCACCCCGGAGTTTTCCTTCCATAAATATACGCCATTCTCCGCATAATCCAGGAATACTTCAAACGCGTAATTTCCGATATCACTGTACGGCATGAACGCATATAAATATTTGCACGCCAGAGCCACTTCGTCTGTGCATTCCGCAAGCTTTTTATCAATCTCCGCAAAAACCTGCGGTAACCCCATCATCTGCTCCCGATATTTTTTTTCGATCCGATCACGGTTTTCTTTCAGAAAAATCTTCCCCTCAGCCATTATAATTCCTCCAGAACTTTCTTTGCAGCACGAACATTTTCAATATCTGTACGCCATATCTCATATTCACTGAATGTCGGAAGTCCCATATTGACACCTTCCTTGCGAAACTGCATCGCACTGTCCGTTACAACCTTGCCGCTCATATGATAAGCCTTGATCCCGGTAAGGGGATAAAGCTGGCGGATCACTTCCGCACCGACGCCACTCCCCGCCTGGATGGTGATACGTCCCTGACTCCTGGTTTCCAGTTCCTTCAAAAGCTCCGCACCCTGAAGGCAGGTATTCTTCTGTCCGGAGGTAAGGATCGTATCGATTCCCAGCGAGATTGCCTGTTCCATAGCCTCGATCGGATCTGCGCACACATCAAAAGCCCTGTGCAGCGTAACAGACATATCTCCCGCCGCATCCATCAGTTCTTTCATCTGTTCCATATTCAAGGTGCCATCCGGTTTCAGGATACCTACCACAACACCCTCCGCTCCCATTTTGCGGAAATCCTTTACGGCATTCCTTATCATAGAAAATTCCGCATCTGTATAACAGAAATCTCCAAACCGCGGACGGATCAGCGCATGGATCCGGATATCTGAACGCTTCCTTATTTCCTCAAAAAGCCATGGACCGGGAGTTGTCCCCCCGATGATCAGATTGCTGCAAAGCTCCAATCTGTCCGCACCACCCTCGGCTGCTGCCATGGCGGATTCCACAGAATCCACACAGGTTTCCAGAATATAGTCTTTCATGTAAAAATCCCCCTTTATTACTGTCTGCTCAGAGTAATTTCACTCCGGTATTCCTCAGTATGTTCACAATGGTATCATCCGGAAATTCATCGGTAATGATCCCGCTGATATCATCAAAATGTGTATATTTATAAGATTCGTTAAAATAAAACTTCTCTCTCTCCATAACCACATATTTATGTCTGCTACTCTGCACTGCCGCCTTCTTGGTCAATCCATCCTCCACTCCGGATGTAGTAACTGCAAAATCTGTCATATCCACGCCACAGCTTCCCAAAAATGCCCGGTCAAAGCTGTACTGCTTGATCACCTCAATGGCCGCAGCTCCCATAAATCCATTCACCGAACGGTACATAGTTCCCCCTGTGCCTATGGCCGTAATGGACGGATTCGCAGCAAGGATCTGCAGGATATCGATCATATTGCTGACAACCACAACATGCATACCCGACGAAGCGATAAGCCTTGCCAGCTCTATATTTGTAGTGGAAACATCCAGAAAGATCGTTTCGTTATTTTTGATCAGCTTGAAGGCTTTCGCAGCGATCACTTTCTTCTTATCAAGATTGTACATACGCCTGTCTACTACATTTCTCTCCAGAGGATACTCCTGTGACAGGATCGCTCCGCCGTAAGTCCTCTTTAATCTGCCTGCATTTTCAAGGATCTTGAGATCCTTGCGGATACAGTCCTCCGTAACCTGAAACATCTCGCTTAATTCTTTGACCCTGACTTTTCCTTTTTCGCGGAGACATTTCTCTATTGCATTCTGTCGTTCTTCTGTAAACATGGTCCTATCTCCTCATTCCTGATTTTTCTGTGATAAAAGTTCCAGAAATCAATACTCCGCAAAACAATATCCGGCGCATTGATCCCTGGAAAGCCTGTGATTTCAGTATAACAGTTCGATATCTTACTGTCAATTATTTTGTATTATTTTTTATTGTTTTATCGTATTTTAATCAAATCAAGTAATTCCACTGGTTCAATTGCGAACCTCCGCTTGCCCCCTGTTCCGGGAATCCCTTACAAAGCTGCAAATATCCCCCTGACTCAAAGCCACATGTTCCCTTGCGGAATTATAAAGGTCAATAAACATTGAAAATATTGAATAAATTATGAGGACTTGTCTGTACTCTTCCCGAAACAGACAAGTCCCCACAGTTCCATAACAAATATCCAGTTATGAGCAGATAAAATCAGATTTTTACTATCTGCACATATATTCATCCAGCTCTCTGATAAATTTCTCCGGCATCTTTCTCTCAAACGGGAAAACCTCCGCATTCCCAAGCGCATCCGCAATACATCCCAGAAGGATCGCACTTCTCTCCAGCGACCAGGCAGACAGCAGATCAATCGTATCATAACGGGTATGCATGCCAAAACCATCCCGGTTCAGAGTCATGGCCGGAATTCCCTTCCATGCAAAAGAATTGGAATCACTTCCCCAGATCTGATTCTTCACAGACGCTCCGATCCCTGCTCCGTCAGCGATCTCAAGAAGCTTATTACAAACAGAAGCCTCTCCCGTCACTCCCAGAACATTTCCTCCGATCAGCTGCCCGGCCAGATCTACATTCATATTAAAACGATGCGCTCCAAGCTCACTCTCATGAACTCTGATATAATCCCGGCTGCCCAGCAAGCCCTTCTCCTCAGCACCAAACCACACAAATTCCATAGTCCTGCGCGGTCTATACTGCTGAAAATATCTGCAAAGCTCCATGATGATCGCTGCCCCAGCCATATTATCATAGGCCCCCGGTCCCTCCGGCACCGAATCATAATGCGCCGTAATCGTCAAGATCTCATCTTTCTTATCCGTACCTTCGATCCTCGCCACTACATTACGGGATCTGCACGCCGTCACATCCTGTTCCACAACCAGGCACACCTCAGACGCACCCTCCGTCACCAGCTCCACTGCATCCTTATAATGAAGATTCGTCCCCGGAATCCTGCCACTATATTTTTCCTGCATCTCGTGAATATCCTCTGCAGACTCCGACAATCCTTCTGTCTCTTCTGCTGCATCCCCCGGAAAGATCATCGGCAGGCTGCGCTGACAGGGAACCCTGTCCACTCCTTCATCCAGCGGAGAACCCTCCACACTGATAAAACCAACAGCTCCGACGCTCACCAGTCTCTGATACACATCACCACTCACCCGGCCATTCACCATAACGATCTTACCCTTCGCCCGTGAAAGACTGACAGCATCTCCATTCTCCACATACAAAAAATCCGCTTTCAGACCTTCTGCCCCAGTATTTCCACATCTTCCATACCCGGTCACCACATACTCCTTCTGATAAGGCTCCACAACCTTAAGCACCGCTCTGTTGATCCGAAAACCCCAAAAATCAAACTCCTCCATCCGATTCTTCACTCCGAAGCTGTCCAAAGTATCCCGGATCATCTTCGCCGCCTTCACTTCCCCAGCAGTACCCGCTTCTCTGACAAAATCAAACCCGGCCAGAAACTCCATCTGCCGCTTACCACTGATTTCCTTCGTATTCATAACCCCACAACCTTTCTGAATTTTATCTAAGTCCCCACCCACTGCTTATTGCTTTTCGCAACCCCGCAGGAGACTTACTTGATTCGGTTAAATTATACACTATTTTTCTTCAAAAAAACTGCCCGCAGCTATTTTTCAGCCAACCCAACCAAAAAATCTCCGCAGACAGTTTATATTTCATATCAGTAAATCATTTATATCTATATCCTAAGCCACAAACGAACCAACCGCAGCCGGAGCCCGGTAATCATAGTCGGAAACCTTAATCCCTGTAGCTGCTGTACTGGCGTGAACGATCTTGCCATCACCAATATAAAGAGCCACATGATCAATACCACCATCACCATAAAAAACCAGATCACCAGCCTCAATATCCGCAACACTCTTCTTCTCAGAAGCCGCACACTGAGCTGCAGCAACACGAGGAAGCTCATACCCAAACTCCGCAAACACAGACATCACAAACCCCGAACAATCCGCCCCGTTAGTCAGACTCGTACCACCATAAACATAAGGATTCCCCACAAACTGCAGCGCAAAATCCACAATCCCCTGTCGCATCTCCAGACGCGCCTCCTCAGCAGCCTTCCGCTCCTCTTCCGCCTTACGCGCAGCCTCAGCAGCCGCTTCAGCCTCAAGCCTCTCCTGTGCGATCACCTCAGCCTCAGCCTTCGCCTCCTGATACCCCTGAACCTCAGAAACCGTCTTATCCGCCAGAGCACTGGCAAAAGCAGAAATAGAATCCGCTCCATCCGAAAAACCATCCTCAATGGAAAGCACCTCCACATCCCCATCAGACACAGCACTGACACCATCCACATCCGCAAAAACAACAGAAGGAACCACACCCACAAGAACAGCACTCAGAACAACAGCAGCAAATTTCTTATAAAACATAAACAATAAAACTCCTCTCAGAAAACCACGCAGCAACACAATCCATCCATTCAGACAGAGATTCACAATCCACTTCGCCACGATCCTCGCTCACTAATTTGTTACAATTTTATTAATTTTGTTACGTAAGTGTGTATCCTACCATAAAAATCCCCACCTGTCAAACCCTTTCACAAAACCTTCACACACCAATCAGCCATCCAGCGCAGCGATGATGGCTCATCCCTCACCTTCAGGCCACAGGAAACTCAGCCTTTCCTCCCAGCCATCCAGCGCAGCGACGATGGCACATCCCTCACCTTCAGGCCACAGGAAACTCAGCCTTTCCTCCCAGCCATCCAGCGCAGCGACGATGGCACATCCCTCACCTTCAGGCCACAGGAAACTCAGCCTTTCCTCCCAGCCATCCAGCGCAGCGACGATGGCACATCCCTCACCTTCAGGCCACAGGAAACTCAGCCTTTCCTCCCAGCCATCCAGCGCAGCGCTGATGGCTCATCCAACTCCCGGGAATCCACTCAATCCTCCAGCCCTCATCAATCCCCACTTCCGCCAGTCGCCCCACACACCCATCACTACCTCCCGCCCGGAATCGAACAGCCGGGGAGACGGGTGCCGGTTGGCTACGACTCTGCAGGAGGGGAGCTGATTCTTGGCTGGCGGAAATCTGCGTTGTTTTTAAAAAGTCCGCTGTCTGAGCGGCAGCAAGCCGCGAGTTCGGACTTTTTAAAAACGGTTTTAGCAGAATTCCGGCAGCCTAGAAGCCAGCCCCCGACGAAGCCCGGAGCCAACCGGCACCCGTCTCCCCGGCGTCCGTCATCCGCCATCCGCCCTCCACCCTCCACCACAAAAAAAGAGCGCCCCGCAGCCCATCCAGACCACAAAGAACGCTCTCCTAATTCCATCAGCTTACAATCATACACAATCACCTACGATCAGCATACAATAATCCCATACGATTGCATCAAATATAACTCATAAACCCCTTCCCAACAACCTCACTACTCTTAGTAACCATCAAAAACGCCTGCGGATCCACCTCATCAATAAACCTCTGCAGCAACACCGCCTGCCTAACATCAACAACCGTCAAAATAATCTTCTTATCCTTATGCGAATAAACCCCCTCCCCATGATAAACCGTAGCACTCCGCTCCAACCCATTCATAATAAACTCACAGATCTCATCCGGCTTACTGGAAATGATCGTAAAATACTTATTCAGCTTCATCCTCTCAATAGACTTATCGATCATCAACGTCTTAGCCATAAGCCCCAGCACAGAACAAAGCCCCGTAGTAAGATCAAACACCATAAACGAAACAACAACGATCACACAATCCACCACAAACAACGCACCCGAAATATTCATCGTAGAATACTTCTTAATGATCATCGCCACAATATCCGTGCCACCACCCGAAGCATTCTCAAAAAACAGCAGCGCCGCAGCCAACGCCGGCAAAATGATCGCAAAACAAAGCTCCAGCATAATATTCCCCGTCAGCGCCCTGTTCATAGGAAAAACCTTCTCAAACACATTCAGAAGCAAAGAAGAAACAACCGTAACATAAGCCGTCTTCACTCCAAAATCCCGGCCAAGAACAATAAACCCGATCACCAGCAAAATCAGATTGATCACCAGGTTGATCTGCGCAGACGTCATCGGAATAAAATGCGAAAACACAACCGCCATACCCGAAACACCACCAAAGGAAAAATTATTCGGAAACTTAAATACATAAATTCCCACATCCATCAGAACAACGGCAAATGTGATAATGATATACTCCATCACACGCTTTGGTATCAGATTTTTCATTAAAAAATATCCTCCTGATCTCCTCAAATAATTTTCACCGGTAACTACCAGTCAAAACCAGCAATCCCCGTACCCTCTTCGTTTATCATACCTTATATCACCAAAAATGCAAATAAAAAAAGACAGAGAAAAATACATTTCCCTGTCCCTTATATCAACGATCACGATCAACCACCGCTTACAGCCCGAAAAACCTCTCCAGAAATTCCGCCACACCATCATGATCGTTATCTCCGGTCACCTCATTCGCTGCATCCTTTACATACTGTTTGGAATTGCCCATAGCAACACCGATACCTGCACCCTCCAGCATTTCCAGATCATTCTCATTATCTCCGAAAGCGATCACATGCATCCGGTCAATACCAAGCTTTGTGCGAAGCATGGCAAGACCCACACCCTTGTCCACGCCTGCTGCATTAAACTCCGCATTGCCGCTGATGGAAGTAGTCACTGCCACATCATCCAGATCCTGCCATTTCTCACGAAGTGCCCTGCTGGTCTCCATATCATCAAAATAAATATTGATCTTCTCTGCCTGATCCAGAATATCTTCCTGATGATAAAAATCCTTAACATATACATGTCTGCTGAGAAAATAATCTACAAAAGTTTTTTCCAGCAGATCTTTATCCACTACAGATGCCACATAATCTCTGGCATCCGCATCAGAATAGGCAATTCCGTTTGCATAAGCCTCTGCGATCCAGCCTTTTGCGTCGCTGTTTTCCACATCCTTCAGGATTTTGCTTACCATTCCCTTGGGCATGGTTTTTCGCCAGATCATCTCATTTTTATCGTAATCCCAGACAACACAGCCGTTTTCCACGATTCCCCATTTCACACCCCGGAGCACAGAAAACTCCCGAGGGATCAGCTCTCTGGTCCTTCCGGTTGCCGGCACCACATAATGTCCGTCATCGATCAGACGCTGCAGAACATTTCTGTTCCTTTCAGAAATCTTATTCTCACTGTTCAGAAGAGTTCCGTCCATATCCACTGCAATGATATATTTTTCCATAAATTCCTCCTGTTTGTCTTTTCCCCACAGGCAAAAAGCGCATCTGCACTGCACCCGGATATCCTTTGGCAGTACAGATACGCACAAATACTCATACCTGCTCTCTGTAAAGCGGAGACTTTTCTTCCACTTTACTACTACATATACAACAGCTCAGGAATTACCGGATCCTCATCATAAACGCCTCGTACGGTCTTAAGTCCACTTTGATCCCTGTTCTGTCCTTATAGTTTGCAATCTTAATATCCTCTTTATCGGACACATATTTTGCAAGACCTTCTGTACTTACCGTATCCTCAGAAAGGTTTGCCACCACGATCCACTGCTCTTTGTCGGAAGTTCTTAAATATGCAAAGATCTTCTCGTCTTCCGGAAGAAGGAGCTGATAGTCACCTTCTGTGAGAAGCTCTTCCTCATGACGAAGACAGATCAAATCCTTATAATAATAAAACACGGAATCATTTTTTTCCAGAGCTTTTTTTACATTGATCTCCTGGTAACGATCAGAAAGGCGGAACCATGGCTTACCGGTTGTAAATCCTGCATTTTCGCTGTCATCCCACTGCATCGGAACCCTGGCATTGTCACGACTCTTGTTCCATACTGCCTTGCGGAAATCATCCTCAGAAATGGTTTTGTTCTTAACGACAAGATCCTGATATGCATTACGAACCTCGATATCCTCGTACTCCTCCAGCGGGAACTGCACGTTTGTCATACCGATCTCCTCTCCCTGATATACATAAGGAGTTCCCTGCATACCATGGAGAACGGTAGCATAAGCCTTTGCACATTCCTCGCGGTAAGTAGTGTCATTTCCCCATCTGGAGATCACACGTGGCTGGTCATGATTTTCAAAATACAGAGCATTCCAGCCCTTGTTATAAAGCTTGTTCTGCCACTCACTCATAACACGTTTCAGATCACGGAGATCAAAAGGCTTCAATTCCCACTTTCGGTTTACAGAGCCCGGAATACGGTCGATGTTCATATGCTCAAATGTGAAGATCATATTCAGTTCCTCACGCTCCGGATCTGTAAACAGTCTTGCAACCTCCGGTGTGGAGCCCGGCGCCTCACCTACCGTCATACAGTCATATTTTGAAAGCACCTCCCGGTTCATCTCATGGATAAACTCATGAAGTCTTGGTCCGTTGCTGTGATATTTTCCTGTATAATACTTGCGACCATCCGTTTTCGGGTAATCCGGGAAGGACTGATCCTTGGAGATAGATGCGATCACATCCATGCGCCATCCGTCAGCACCTTTGTCCATCCAGAATTTCATCAGATCATAGATTTCCTTACGGACGGTTTCATTTTCCCAATTGAGATCCGGCTGTTTTCTGCTGTAAAAATGAAGGTAATACTGGCCGCGCTCTTCATCATATTCCCAGGCACTTCCACAGAAGCTGGAGCCCCAGTTGTTTGGCTCACTGCCGTCTGCTTTCGGATCCTTCCAGATATAATAATCACTGTATTTGCTGTCTTTTGATTTCCGGCTTTCCACAAACCATGCATGCTCATCGGAAGTATGGTTGACAACAAGATCCAGAATGATCTTGATACCATGCTCATGAGCTTTTCCGATCAGCTCATCCATGTCCTCGTTACTTCCGAAGCCCGCGTAGATCTTCCGGTAATCACTGATATCGTAACCGTTGTCGTCCTGTGGGGAGTCAAAAACAGGGCTGAGCCAGATCACATCGATCCCAAGGTTCTGAAGGTAGGGGAGCTTTTCAATAATACCCTTGAGATCGCCGAAGCCGTCTCCGTTGGAGTCCTTAAAGCTTCTTGGATAAATCTGATATACAACGGAATTCTTCCACCAATCTTTCATTTCTTATGTCTCCTTTATTTTGCATTGAGCAGATATTTATAATCCGTATTTGCTGCTTATTTATATCCGGTCAGGTGTTCTTCAACTGCCCTTTTTGCGGTCAGTTATTTCGATATAACTTTTTTTAGGCTTTTTTATAGGCGGACCCTATACGGCCCGCCTTTTCATAATTCTGATCTTTATTCCTTATCCTTAAGGCTTATGCAATTCCAAGAAGAGAGAGAAGGATGCTCAGGATGATAACACCGATGATCAGAACTGTGATGCTGACATTTTTCTTTTTCAGCAGATAGTAACACAGAAGAGTCAGTCCAAGGGGAACAATGCCGATAAAAATCTGGTCCAACATGTTCTGTAGATTCAGAACAGATTCACCCTTCATGGTGAGTTCATAAGTGGAGTTAAAGGTTACCATGCTGGCAGTCATACCGCCGACCATGATCAGACCTACAATGCTGGCAGCCTTTGTCAGGATGTTCATAAGACCGCTTGCATAAACCTTCTGAATATATTCAGAACCAAGCTTGTAGCCCAGGAATGTTCCGTAATATTTCACAAGAATAGACGGAATGTTGAAAAGAAGCAGGAACACGATCGGTGCCAGAACGTTTCCGGATGCACCAAGTCCTACTGCGATTCCGGCTGCGATTACACGGAGAACGCCCCAGAAAATGGAATCACCGATACCGGCCAGAGGTCCCATCAGGGAAGATTTCACCGCATTGATGGAGCTTGCATCAAAATCCTTCTGCTCGCTGTTTTTCTTCTCCATGGATGCCACAAGACCCATGATGAATGTAGATAAGGTGATGGTTGTATTGAAGTAAGACATACTTCTTGTGAGGGCAGCTTTTTTGCCTTTCTCATCGTTTTTGTAAAATTTATTGATAAAAGGCATCAGGGAATAGCAGAAACCGGAAGCTCCCTGTTTTGCCGGGCTTACTGCCGCATACAGAGTGAAGGAACGCCAGAACGCTTTTCTCAGCATTTTTCTTTCATCTGCAGGAATGGATTTCGTTAAATTACTCATGAGAAAAATTCCTCCTCTTCTTCGTCAAGATATTCGTCAGCGCTACCGGCCGGTGAAACTGCTACTCTCTGTGCTGCAAGCTGATTCAGCTTGTAATCGTTCATACCAATGGAAATGGCAATGATCACACCGATCACGGCAAGGGCGATCAGCGGAAGGTTTAAGTATGCTGCAAGGACAAAGCCCAGGAAATAAAACATACAGATCTTGTTATCCCAGAGCATCTTCATCAACATTGCCATACCTACTGCCGGAAGAAGTCCACCGCAGACGGTCAGGCCGTTCATAACAACATCCGGGATCGCATCCAGAAGTGCGCTGACTGCGTCAGATCCGAACAGGATTCCGAAGAATGCGAACAGGGAATACAAAAACCAGTTTACAGCCCAGAGTCCGTAATGAAGGGCGATAATCTGTTTCTCCTTGCCCTCTGCTGCCAGACGGTCGAAAGTTTTTGCAAACATACCTACAATAAAGATGTAGAGAACGGTCTTGATCTGAAGACCAAGGATACCAATTGGAAGTGCCAGTGTCAGGGCTACCTCAGAACCTTTGCCCAGCATGATGGCAAAAGCAGTTCCTACGGCTGTGGCGATTCCGGGTTCTGCCGCGGAAGCACCTCCGATGTTTACAACTCCCATAAATACGGCTTCCAGTGAAGCTCCGATGATCACTCCTGTATGAAGATCTCCAAGAAACAGACCTACCAGCGGTCCGATGACGATCGGACGGTTCAGCATGGTAAATCCGATCAGCTCTGCACCGCCGACACAAATAAATACGGCAAGTGCTACAAGAAATGCGTTTAACATTTTTTCTTTCCTCCCTTTTTTGTTACGTTTTACTTATTCAGTGGATACTCACATTCCACGATCTGCATTCAGATAATTATTACGTTCATTCTTTTTGATATGCGTCAGTTTAATTTATCCAGCACATCCTTCACAAGCTTCTGCTCATCATTCGGTACCTGCTGCATACAGGTCTTCGGTTCAAGGGCAACCAGGTCTTTCAGTGCCTGCTGCTCTGCTTTTGTCAGCATGATGGTCGGTGTCAGGACAAGTTTCTCGGAAACATCGATTCCGTCGAAACGTCCGGTATTTCCTACATTGAGGAATCCGATCTCACCAACACTTTGTCTTATCTTCAGAGCATCCTTTACCGTTCTTGTCAGAACCAGGATACGCATCCTGGATGCCTTCGGATTGTTTAAGATACGAATGGCTTCATCCACCGGTTTGATCAGCGATTTGATTCCGCCCGGTACGGCCATTTTCAATGCCATCTTCTGGGTGTTATCGTTAGCTGCCTCGTCGTTAGCTACCACGATTCCCTGTACAGCCAGCTGTTTGGTCCAGGTCATGGCAACCTGTCCGTGGATCAGACGGTCATCTACACGAAGTGCGGTGATCTTTGCTGTGGAATTGTCATAGGACTGGGGAGCCAGAGCTTTTTTCGGTGCGGATTTTTTTGCATGCGATGCAACACCTTCTGAAATCTGCGCAGTATTTTCGATACCCTGTGCAGTATCTTCTTCAGCATTTTTTTCAGATGTGGATTTCTTTCCACCGCCAAGGTCTACCATCTGAAGCTCTTCTCTGGCATCATCGATAAACTCCTGGATCTCCTCCTCTGTCACATCGTCATCCGCCATCATGACCTGCATCAGGACCGGAAGGTTGGTTCCTGTGATCAGCGTAACATTTTCTTTCTGGCTGTATCCCAGAAGCTTCTGATTTACGCTTCCTCCCATCAGATCTGTAAAAACGAAAATCCTGTCGTTTTCATGCTGTGCGAAATATTCTTCAAACTTTTTCTCCACATTGTCTTCCGGTGTCACATAAGCGTCGATGGTTGTAATCTCATCCATTTTTCCAACGATCAGCTCTGCTGTATAACGAATGCCGGAGGCCATTTTTCCATGTGTGGCGATCAGAATCTGTTTCATCTGGTATTCACTCCTTCTGTACTCTTTCCCTTTGGTTATGTACCTAACCTTTGTGCTCACACTATAGCATCAAAGTTAGGCTATGTAAATAGGTTATGTACATAACCTATCATTGTAACAAGTTCAAAATCATAGTTTTGTGCAGGTTTCACATAGAACAGCAAATGCTTATTATCCACATCTTCAGCACGAACCTACACAGGATAACTCTTTTACGATTTCAGGTAAATTTACAAAAAGCCGAAAATACTCTGACTGTCAGACACTGACAGTTCCCGTATATTTCGGCTTTTGATATCTTTATATATCAGATTCTCTGTACTCTTACTATATTGAAAGTCCCGATTTTCTATTTTTCACAGTTCTGCAGTGACTTCTCGTATCTACCCCCTGATCAGATCAGGTACACTCTCTGCAGACTTACTTTTCCTCATGCTGCGGCTGTACAGATCTCCTGGGGATCAGCGTGACCGGAAGCATGATCTCATTTTCACGCTCTTTTTCCACTCCATTGATCCGTTCCATCAGAATTTCCACTGCAAGAGACGCCTTCTGCTCCACATTCTGGCTGATAGTAGTCAGACGAGGCACGGAAAATTCCGCATAGCTGATGTTATCGTATCCTGCAATTCCGATCTCCTCCGGAATCTTTACTCCACGACTGCTGAAAAAGCTGATAGCCTCCAATGCATAGAGGTCCGACAGGAAAAACAGTGCGGCCTTTGGTTTTTTCCGCTGGAGCAGCCACGCATAGCTTTCTTTTCGTTTGGCGTAGTTCATTCCAAGAGCAGTAAACTGCACCTTCTGCTTTTTCTTTGCAAAATCCTTCGCCGCCCGCTGAGCGCCCATGTAACGAAGATGATCCACACCATTATCACGGCCTGCACAAACCTGGATATGCTCATAGCCGCATTCCAGAAGATATTTTGTCATAAGATAGCCGCCACTTTCGTCGTCCAGTCCGATATTCAGGACATGGTTTTCCTGGCCTGCATCAAGCTCACCATATGCATCAATAGAAACGATCGGTTTGTTGATCAGCTGATAGATTTTTTCGCAGTTGCTTTTGCTGAAGGAAATGGCAATAACACCATCTACATCCCAGCCCATGACCATCTGGAATATCTTATCTGTATCCTTTGCGGAATACAGCATCAGATAATATCCCAGTTCCTGCACGTATTTCTCGATAAAACCGATGATCTTTCCATAAAAAGGATTTCCGATGATAGAATCCTTGAAGTCTTTATGATAATTGATCACAACTGCGATCAGCTGGGATTTTTCTTTATTCAGAACTCTCAGTCCCATTTTCTGGACATACCCCATCTCTCGGATAAGATTCTCGATCTTCTGAATATTGGCAGGAGATACTTTTTTTGTTTTTCCATGTATGACGTTGGAAACAGTTGTTGTACTCACGCCTGCTCTTTGCGCGATTTCCTTAATCGTTGCCATTATCTTTCCTCCAGAGATATTTCTGTGCGGAAGCCACTGCATTGGCTCCGTCTGAAACAGCAGTTACTATCTGGCGAAGTGCCTTGGTACGAATATCCCCCGCTGCAAAAACCCCAGGTGCGCTGGTAACACCCTCTTCTCCTGCACAGATATATCCATTTTCATCCAGCTTGAGCTGGTCCTTTACAAGTGTCGTATTAGGAACGATCCCCACAGCAATGAAAACACCTTCTGCGGTCAATTCCCTCTCTTCATTTGTTTTTATATTACGGATCTTAAGACCGGTCACTTCATCCTGTCCCAGGATCTCAAGGGGAACACTGTCCCACACCATTTCTATATTCTCACAGGCAAAGACTTTCTCCTGAAGTGCCTGATCTGCTCGAAGCGCATCACGGCGATGAACAAGATATACCCTTTCACAGAGGCCGGAAAGAAAAACTGCATCCTCTGCTGCCACGTTTCCTCCCCCCACTACCACTGCGGTCCGATCCTTATAAAAAGCTCCGTCACAGGTAGCGCAGTAGGAAACACCAAGGCCGCTCAGATCATCCTCTCCCGGGATATCCAGCTTCCGGTGCTCTGCCCCAAATGCAAGGATCAGAGTTTTCGCCTGATATTCATGCTTTTTTGTACGAATCGTCTTGATCTCTCCGGAAATATTTTCCAGGGAAAGAATCTTCTCTCGCTGCGGTTCCAATCCCAGCTTCCGGGCATGCGCCCCAAAGGCTTCTCCGAGATCCATGCCCGATATCCCCGGCATTCCCGGATAATTATCCACCGCATAGGTAGCTGTGACCTGGCCTCCCGGTGCAAAGTTTTTATCGATCCATATGGTATTTAACCTGGCCCTGGACGCATAGATCGCTGCCGTGATCCCTGCCGGACCTCCGCCTAAAATTGCAAGATCATAAATATCACTCATGTTATTTCTCCATTTTTGTATATTTCCGCTCACATAATATCATAGATTCCGTAATTTTCCAATATGATAGAACAAAGCGCCACTCTGAAAGGACGTTACTGTTTGCTTCGAGACCATCAGCACTCTCCACATGGTATATGTCTGTAAACAGTAATGAAAGACTGTCTTATGTCTCTTAAAATCAGGAAAAATAAATCTCCTATTATCATCACTCTGCTTCTTATCCTGGCACTTCTCACCGGCCTTACTGCCGGTTATTTTTCCACTCACGGGATCACAGAAAACGGAAAATTCGAAGCCTTTTCCGGAAAAGTTTTTCAAAATGAAGTTTCCGGCAGCACCCTTACCCTCCATTATACCCTGGCACATCCGGAAAAACAGGGTATCCGGCGAAAAAAAGCTTCTCTTGGCACTGTCCCCACAGATATGAAAAATACATACCAGATCTGCAGCCAGTACGAAAAAAAGCTGAAATCCTTCCGCTACAGCCGCCTTTCCACGGAAAATCAGCTGACGCTGGACTCCATGCTCCTCTATTACCACACGGAAAAATCACTGGGCGACAATTATCTGCTTCAGGAGCCTCTTGGCCCAAGTCTTGGTATTCAGGCTCAGCTTCCGGTTCTTCTGGCGGAATATGCCTTTTATGAAGATCGTGATATCACCGACTATCTCACTCTTCTCACCACCATCCGCCCATACTTTCGGAGCATCCTGGAATTTGAAAAAAAGAAATCCGAAGCTGGCTTCTTTATGAGCGATACTACCCTGGACCGGGTCCTTGCACAATGCAGTGCTTTTATCCAGAATCCCGACAACAATTATATGCTGGAAATTTTCCAGAAAAAGCTATCCGAATATGGAAAACTTCCTTCCTCAGAGCAGAACGCTCTGGTCCTGACCCACCAAAATCTTATGAAAACAGAAGTCATCCCAGCCTATCAGGAACTTATGACCGGTCTGGAAGCTTTGCGTGGCACAGGAAAAAACACTCGTGGCCTGACTTATTTCAAAGGAGGAAAAGCCTACTATCTCTATCTTCTTCAGAGTCAGACCGGCTCTTACGTTCCTGTAAAGCAAATGGAAAAACGACTCTCCGGACAGCTTTCCGACGAGATCGGCATCGCAGGAACCATACTTCGACAAAACCCGGAGCTTCTGACTACTCTCAGCCGGGGAATCACTTTCAGAGAAATAAAGCCTGCCCAGATGCTGAATGCCTTGCAGCAAAAGATCCAAACAGACTTCCCACCTCTCACAGATGTCACCTTTGAGCTCCGCACAGTCCACGATTCCATGAAAGAATATCTAAGCCCCGCCTTTTATCTCACCCCACCTATGGATACCGGAACCCCCAATGTGATCTACATAAATCCGGCTGCCGGCTACCAGGGCCTGGAGCTTTTTACCACACTGGCACATGAAGGATTCCCGGGGCATCTTTACCAGACTGTCACCTTCCAACGCCAAAAAACCTCCAACATCCGAAATCTTCTCTGCACCTCCGGCTTTGCAGAAGGATGGGCCACCTACATCGAACCCTATGCCTACCAGTACGCCGCCGATTATATTCAGGATCCTTCTGCCACAGAGCTTGCTAGGATCTCCTGGCTGAACCGAAGCATCAATTTATGCATGTACTCCCTTCTGGACATTGAGATCCATTACAACGGCTGGACTCAGGCCGAAGCCGCCAGCTTTCTGAAAGCCTTTGGTATCGAAGACAGCGCCGTTGTCTCCGAGATCTACCAGTATATCCTGGAAACCCCGGGAAATTATCTGAAATACTACTGGGGCTACTTAAGCCTTCTGGACTTACGCACTTCCGAACAGAACCGCCTTGGCCAGGACTTTGATCTGAAAGCTTTCCACAGCCAGGTACTGAAGATCGGTGGTGTACAGTTCCCGGTGCTGGAGAAGTATATTGATGCGGAATTTTGAAACTGTTTTTTCACTCCAACCCAGCAAAAAACAGTTCATAAAAATCATCCTCACCCTCAAGCATCGGAGAATTCTCTCCGCCGCCATTGGTACTCCTCTTCATCGCTGCATAAAATTCCTCACCAGCTGCAATCAGATCCATCTCATAAACCGGAACCCCAAGCTCCCGGCACTTCTTACAGAAAGCAGCCAGCGGCGCTTTCTCCCTGCGGGTAGCAAGCAACATCTCCCGAAGCGCCGGGTCCCTGCGGGCCTTTTCCTTCAGATTATCAAGCATCTCCACAACTTCCATCAGACTCAATCCCCCTTCACACAGCTTCTGAACAGCACATCCAGTTCCGGAATCTCTTTTTTCAGAGAAACCAGCTCCCCATTCCTGGTAAAACAATGCTTCGAGGAAGCCTCTGTACAAACCTCACTTCTGGTCACATTAAAAAACTCATAAGCCAGCTCCAGAACCACACCACTGTACTTCTTCACCGAAACCGAAATCCCAACTACATCATCAAAAAGCACCGGCTTCTTATAAGAAACCGAAATCCCTGCAACCGGAGAAACAATCCCCCGCTTCTCCACCTCACCATAACCAAAGCCCAACTCCTTCATGAAATCGATCCGGGCTTCTTCCATCCATTTCACATAATTGGAATGATGGATGATCCCCATCTGATCCGTCTCATGATACTGTGCCTTACGCCTGTAAACACCCATGTTTATATCCTCTCTTCTGTAAAAATCTGACATTTGTCACCAGTAACAAAACATCCTCTTTATTTCTCACAAACCATACTCTTTATACAACTCCCTGCAAGCCTCCGCACTGTCTATGATTTTCCCAATCTCATCCATTCGACCATCCGCGATCAAACGATTGATCAACATCCTCATCCTCGTTTCTCCAATAGCCTCGCCCTCTGCTTTTCCCTCTGCTTTTCCCTCTGCTTTTCCTTCTGCTTTTCCAATAATTTTCCCACGTGCTTCTCCCAGCTCAAACAAGCGTTCCGATTCCAGCTGTAAAACCTTTCCACCTATAATTTCATCTACTCCTTTCTACTTGATTTTTTCTTCTTTTCGGAAAATGTAATCTGATATCCTTACAATTAATCTAGTGGATCTCACACGACTAAAGTCACATGCTCCTCAGTCACTTTAAGCGACAAGGCTAAATATCGACGGATACGCCTGTAGCTTAGGATATGCACAGTCATGCGCTTTTTCCATGCCAGATATGGCAGGTTCCCACACTGCAGGTAATCCGCTGTATATCTGCCTGTGTTTATGCTGCTCTTAAGAGTTCCATTTCCGAAAATAGTTCTCTTAAGTCCGCATATACACATGAGATCCTACGCTTTACTGAAGGGACTTTTGCCTCCAGCAAAGACCTTTCCGTTGCCGGAAGGGGTTTTAAGAGTTCCCGGATAAAATATCTTGCTCCAATATTATAGGACGCCGAAAGATCACAGTTATATCTTTTTCCATTCTGGAATGTACATAAACTGTGATTGCCTGGATCACGGACAACTGTTCCCGACCCATCATAGGCAAGCCTGCTGGTATTCCACGCACAGATCCTGGATATCCGCATCCCTCTACGATGCGCCTGATGTTCACATCTTTTCTGGATATCCCTTTTTCTCCACAGATGCAGCTTCTGTTTCTTTCTTCCGGATATCTTTCCTTTTGTTTCCAGATACTCAAACACGATCACATCCGCATGGTTTTCTTCCGCATATCCTGTGACTGCTCCGGCGATCTTTCTTCCGAGTTCTGTGTTAAGACGCTTCGCATAAGCCCATCTGCTTTTCACCTGTGCAGAGCCATGCTCCCGCTGGAACCTGCGTATCCGTCCCAGCACACGGTACATCCGGTCTTTTTCACTGGGAAAATCAATAAATTTTCTTCCCAGGACAGTTCCATCTGACCGCATAATAGTGCAGACTGCATCCGTATTGATTCCTAAATCCACACTGCAGATAATCTGTTCTTTTACAGGTGCCTTTGTAAGCGGCACCTCTTCTGTATAAGAAAAACGCAGGAAGTATTTACGATGCCTTTTTTCCAGCACGGGAGCTGCTGTTCTTTTTCCCGCCCAGTATTTCCTCAGATATTCCATATCTGTATGGCTGAAACCGACACGGAACCATTTCCAGTCATGGCCGTCATAAAGTTTCAGGTACGCTCCATCTTTTTCCTCAGTATCTTCACGGTACATCACATCACGGTAAAATACCGGCATAGCATGATTACCACACACCAGCTTCGGCGTGCCGCCTTTCTTATCCATTTTTTTCCACAGTTCCAGCCTCGTCTTATATGAGGATACGCTTCCCAGGGCATGCTGGATAGCTGCCCTTCTGAGATAAGAAGGCATCTTTGGAAATCGCAGGTCAAAATCAAACCTTGCCTGATTCTTTTTTGTGGTATGCACCAGATGTTCTGCAGTATTGAAACGTTTTTTAGGTTCCGTGATCACTGCCAGTTCATCCCATGCCTGGGCATAGATCTCAATCAGACAGCTGACCGCAGAACGATAAATATCCAGTGTCTGGCGGATCGGGATATTCTGTTTTCGCAGTTCTACGCCATAACTGGATACTGTCCTCATCTTTTTTCCTCTTTCTTACAAATATAAAAAACGAGTTCTTTCAGATTACTGTTTTTCTTTTTGCCCTTCGATATAAGAACATACCTGTTCCCTGCTCCTGTCACTCACAGTTACTGCACAATAAGATGGATTCCACAGATGCCCTCCCCAAAGTTCCTTCTTCAGTTCCGGATGCGCAAGAAACATCTGCCTGGCAATGTTCCCCTTCATGATCTTGATCATATCCGAGATATAAAACTGTGGTCTGCAGTCTACAAGAAGATGGATATGATCCGGCATAACCTCCATTGCCAGGATCTGAAATTTATATTCTTCTGCAAGATCATAGAGCATTCTCTTGCATTCTGCATCAATACCATCTTTTAAAACTTTTTTCCGATATTTTGTACACCATACCAGATGGTACTGCAGTGAATACACATATCCTCTACCATATGAAAGTCCATTATTATTGATATTAAATATATTTTTCTCCATGTTTTTATTATACCATACGCAAGAAGAGTTTACAAACATTTGTTCTGTTCATTTTCAAAAATAGTGCGTCTAACTCATCACTACTGAAGTAACGAGAATGCGACGCACAGTTATTCAATAATCTTCGTAGTTTCTCAGAATCCTCACCTATTATATGCGCCGACTCCTCGTATCTCATTACATAAAACGGAAGTAACATCAGTAAATTCTTCTCAAAAATGCTATCCTTTGTATAACGCTCCACCTTCACCGTCGGAACACGATATACACACACCTGCCCATCCGGAAGCAGCAGCTCCACTTCCTCAACATCCGGCGTATTCTTCGTAGATCTTAAATAAATTACACATGATCTCGGAAACTCCACATAAAACTTCCGTCCTACTCTCCGCCTACTCTCCAAAGCAATCGCAAAATCATACTCAAACATTCGGATCGCCATCGTAGTATCATCCGTACTCTGACACTCAATATGATACACCTTATCCCCGATCAAAAGCTTGGCATCCGTGATCAGTTCCCCGTCCTCCAGCTGATGCTCATTCCGAAGATGCACGATCTTCACATCCTTCGGATATGAGGTATGAAACACCTCGTTGATAAGCGGAACGAGCAGGTAAGTCATCTTCTCCACCATTGTCCGGAAAACATCGTCAAATATAGTATTGTTATTCATTAACACTCTTACTGATATATAAATTATACCATACAAAGAAAACATAAAAACCCCATAAAACGGATTTTCAGAACCTTCACAGTAACAAAAAAATGGAAAACGCTTCAGAACCCGAAGCTCCAAGAATGTCCATACAGACAAAAGATCTTATAAGATATACCAACCATACCATACACCAGAGAAAAAATCACACAAAACCCATCCAAAAATTCCACCACAATTCGACACACTCCCAGTCGACAACGAAGCGCCTCGACACACTCCCAGCCGACAGCGAAGCGCCTCGGCCCACCCCCTTCCCATCAAGCCACAAGGAAACTCAGCCTTTCCTCCACGCCGTCCAGCGCAGCGCTGACGGCTCATCCAACTCCCGCCCAGCCACCCTAGCCCTACCGCCTTGAACCTCACAGCCCGAGCCGGGGAAGCTGTCTGGTCTGCCTCTGCAGGAGGGGAGCTGATTCTTGGCTGGCGGAAATCTGCGTTGTTTTTCAAAAGTCCGCTGTCTGAGCGGCTGCAAGACGCGAGTTCGGACTTTTGGAAAACGCTTTTAGCAGATTCCCGGCAGCCTAGAAGCCAGCCCCCGACGAAGCCGCAGACCAGACAGCATCCCCGGCTCGGGCGTACGTTCACCCCCACCACCCTCTTCCCACCAAAATAAAAATCTGCTATAATACAACCACACAACAAAAATCAAAAATAACAAAGCGAACAATCACCAATCAATCGCATTCAAAATCCAAAGAAAGACAAGGTAAAACATAAATGAAATTTCCACCCAACATCAAAATCCCCGACTCCCTCAAAGGAGTCTTCAAAAAAAGCTCCACCCCGGAGCCCCTCAGAGAACCCCGGCGCAATCCCAAGGACAACATCCCCCTGAACTTCCGCGAACGCAGCAATGCCCGCGTAAGTCTTATGGCATCCGTCATCGTCCTTGCGATCCTGGTCCTCTTCTTCAATCAGCTGGACTACCGCCTCATCCGCAAACCAGCCATAGACGCCCAGAAAAAAGCCGCGGCAGTCAAAGCCAAGGCCGAGCAGGAAGCAGCCGACACCACTGCCGAAACTACCACTGCCTCCGTCATCGCAGTAGGCGACAACCTCTATCACCAGAGTCTCATCGACGCAGGCGCATCCTCTGACAGCAACTGGAACTACGACAAGATCTACACCCACATCCAAGACGCCATCAAGGACGCAGACATCAAAATGATCGATCAGGAAACCGTCTTCACAACCGACCAGGACAGCGTAAGCTCCTACCCATCCTTTGCAACACCCACAGAAGTAGGAGACGCCATTATAAAAGCAGGATTCAACGTAGTAGAATCCGCCAACAACCACATCGATGACTTCGGAGAAGGCTTCCTCACAGACACACTGAACTTCTGGAAAACCAAATATCCGGATGTCACACTTCTGGGGATCCACGACTCCCAGGAAGATGCCGACACCGTCAAGATCCGTGAAGTAAACGGTATCAAGATCGCATTTCTGGATTACACCTACGGCACAAACGTAGGCGGCATTGAAGGAAAAGACTACATGATCGACATGATCCGCAAAGACAAGATCACAGCCATGATCCAGAAAGCAAAACAGCAGGCCGACTGCATCATCTTTGTAGCACACTGGGGTACCGAAGACGAAACCATGCCAAACGAATACGAAAAACAGTGGGCAGCCTACCTTATGGAGCAGGGCGTAAATGTCATCATCGGCGGACATCCACATGTACTCCAGCCATATGGCCGCCTTACTGATGACAAAGGCAATGAAACTGTAGTCTTCTACTCTCTGGGAAATTTCGTATCCACCCAGCAGAAGCTGGAAGAACTTCTCGGCGGAATGGCAAAATTCACCATTCAGAAAACCGTACAGGACGGCAAGACCTCAATTGAGATCCTGACCCCTACAGTGGAACCTCTGGTCATGCATTACAACAGCGATGCCGGTGAATTCGGACCATATATGCTTTCCGATTACACAGAAGAACTTGCATCTCAGAACGGTGTACAGTCATACATTGGCTCCGGTGTATTCACTCTTGACAACCTGAAAAAGAAGTTCAACGAGATCATGTCCATGAATGTCACTCCATCCACAGGAACCAACCTCCTGGATGTGACCATTGACACAGACCTGAACATGATCGATGCATCCGGAAATGTCGTAGAAGATACCGACTCCATCACAGCAGAAAAATATTACGCAGATAAAGGCATTGACATCACTTCCGAAGACTTTAACTCTGCTGATAATAACTCAGGCAGCACAGACGACTCCTCGGATGACGGTTCCTACGACGACAGTTACTCTGACGATGGTTCCTACGACGACGGTTCCTACGATGATGGTTCCTACGACGACGGTTCCTACGACGACGGTTCCTACGATGATGGTTCCTACGATGATGGTTCCTACGATGATGGTTCCTACGATGATAGCGAAGAATAGCGATAACTTTTCGTAACCAGTTTATACCCAGATCCATAAAATACCGGAGATCCGGCACCTCTGAAGCCAACACTTCAAAGGTACACAGATCTCCGGTATTTTTATTTTATCTTTTATATTTTCTTTCAAAGATTTCGCTATACAGAATATCAGTATGTAAATATACCAACTCCATAAGCTTCCAACGGATATGCAAAAGAAAATTCCCGGTTGTCACAATTTTTCTTTTCGGCTTTAAATACCTTGCCCTTCGGAAGAAGCCCCTGCTCATCCATGATCAGCTTGTACTGTTTTTTCTTCGGAACGCCTACACGGTAATCCGGACGTGCTACCGGTGTAAAGTTGCATACTATCAGGATATTATTACGTCTTGTAGGAGATTTTCTCACAAAGCTGAAGATACTTCTGTCGCCATCGTTGGCATTGATCCACTCAAATGCAGATGGATCATTATCTGCACCGTAAAGTGCCGGATATTTGCGGTAGATATGCAGAAGATCACTGACATACTGCTGCAGCTTCTGATGATTTTCCTCGCCAAGAAGATACCAGTCAAGCTCTCTGGCCTCACTCCACTCACGCAGCTGTCCGAAATCCTGTCCCATAAACAGAAGCTTCTTACCCGGATGCCCGAACATAAAAGTATATCCGGCCTTCAGGTTCTTGAATTTATCATCCAGCTCTCCTGGCATCTTCTCCAGCATAGAACACTTCAGATGTACTACCTCATCATGAGACAGAACCAGAACATATTTCTCACTGTATGCATAAGTCATAGAAAATGTCATCTTATTATGATTAAATTTACGGAAATATGGATCTAGCTTCATGTATTCCAGGAAGTCGTTCATCCAGCCCATATTCCACTTCAGAGAGAATCCAAGCCCGTCGTCTTCTGCCTTACCTGTTACCATCGGCCATGCGGTAGATTCCTCTGCGATCATGACAGTTCCATGATTTCTTCCGAGAACAACGGTATTCAGATGCTTAAAAAATTCAATAGCCTCCAGATTCTTGTTTCCGCCGTATTTATTGGCGATCCACTCACCGTCTTTCTTACCGTAATCCAGGTAGAGCATGGATGCAACCGCATCTACACGAAGACCATCAACGTGGCATTCCTCTACCCAGTAAAGAGCGTTTGCGATCAGGAAATTCTTCACCTCCGGACGTCCGTAATTGTAGATCTTGGTTCCCCAATCCGGATGCTCACCCTGTCTCGGATCTGCATGCTCATATACAGCAGTTCCGTCAAAGTTAACCAGTCCGTGTGCATCCTTCGGAAAATGTGCCGGTACCCAGTCAAGAATGATACCGATTTTCTGACGGTGAAGATAATCCACCAGATATTTGAAATCCTGCGGTGTTCCGTAGCGGGAAGTCGGTGCGTAATAGCCGGTTACCTGATAGCCCCAGGAACCGTCAAAAGGATGCTCTGCGATACCCATAAGCTCCACATGGGTGTATCCCATTTTTTTGACATACTGTGCAAGCTTCGGCGCCAGTTCTCTGTAGGAATAGAAACCATCCTCATCCTCTGCTGTCTGCGGATGCTTCATCCAGGAACCCGGATGCACCTCATAGATAGACATGGCACCTGTGTCCGGATCAAAGTTCTCGCGATTTTTCATCCAGGTATCATCTTTCCATTTATAGTTGGTGATATCTGTAATACGAGAAGCTGTTCCGGGACGCATTTCAGCGGCATTGGCATATGGATCTGCCTTGTAAAGCTCCTCACCATGTGCACCTGTAATGTAAAATTTATACAGCTGTCCGATCTTCGCTCCCGGTACAAATGTCTCATAAACGCCAATGGGTCCAACTTTTTTCATGGGATTCTTCTCCGTATCCCATTCGTTGAATTCACCTATAACAGAAACCGCCTGTGCATTAGGTGCCCACACTGCAAAATAAACCCCTTTTTTCCGGTTCTGCGTATCTGGATGTGCTCCCAGCTTCCTGTAAATATCATAATTCGTGCCCTGACCAAACAGATACTGGTCAAGCTCCGTAAATTGTAATTTCTTTCCCATTTTCAGGTACCTCCCTTTATAGTTCTGCCACCGTCCATTCCCCAATTTTAAGTGGAATTTTTTATTCTATAATTATACCAATCCCCATATTTTCAGTCAAGGAAAAACCCTCTCCGGCTAATATGTGTCTATTATCCGACAGTGTCAGATAAAGTCAAAAAAGAGACCTGAATGACACACATTTTGTCATTCAGGTCTCTCCTGTTATTTTTTAATATTCTTCGCTTCCATCGTCATAAGATTCGTCGTAGGAACCATCATCATAGCTTCCATCATCGGAAGATCCATCCGAAGAATCACTTTCGTCAGAACCATCGGAATAGTCCCCTTCATCGGAAGATCCGTCACTGACATCAGATCCGTCAGAAGAATCGCTTCCATCGGAGCCATCCTCTGAGGAATCCTCTGAATCGCTGGAATTTCCTGCATATCCTGCAACACGACCAGCCTGAAGAGAGCTGTCCCAGAAGTCAGAATAGGAAGCACTCTGTAACGTAACATCCTTTGCTTCTGCAAGCTCGCTGACTGTTACAAGCTTATATCCCTGGTCGATCAGTGCCGGGATCAGCTTCTCTGTGGCACACTTCACAGATGGTTCATGAATATCATGCATCAGGATGATAGAACCGTCTCCCAGTGAGGAATCATTCATGATCTGGTTATAATCTGCATCCGCATCCATCAGCTTCCAGTCCAGAGAATCCGTAGACCACATGAAGAAAGGCTTGCCAACTGCACTCATCTGCTCATCTGTGATCGCGCCATACGGTGCACGACATACCGTTGATGCCTGCCCACAGGCTTTTACCAGTGCATCATCCGTCTTCTGGAACTCCTGCATAACAGAATCCAGATCCATATTCGGCAGCGTCTGTTCCGGATGATCCCAGGTATGGTTACCGATCTCGCAGCCAAGCTTTACCATTCGCTGTATGGTAGATTCACGGCCCTCCACATTCTGTCCCAGCATAAAGAACGTAACATGGATATTGTATTTCTCAACAGTATCAAGAAGTGTCTCTGTATACTCTCCAGGACCATCATCAAAGGTCAGAGCGATCATCGGGCGCTTCTTGGAAGGATCATAAGAGCCATCCTCATTAAAATAATAGTCCTTCACACCTTTCTCCACCCATCCGGTCTGCATGTATCCCTTTTTATCAAAGCTGTATGTTGTTCCGTCAATATCCGCAAAACCATTTACATAATATGTACCATCCGGATTCTGATACCACTTTCCTGTAGAATCCTCATGCCATCCCGGAGTCATAACAGAAAGCCTTTCGCCTGCTGCACTGCCCTTTACCGGCATCACCGTTGCATCCGTACCGGAATCCGCGCTGTCTGTATCCGAAGCAGCCGTATCCGTCGATGCCGTACCGTCCTTCGTACTGCTGCCTGTGGAAGCTCCGGCGGTATTTGCCTGGACATTTACTGTCTCCGCATCCTTATTGCTTCCGCCGCCTGCATGGTTGACGATGGGAAGAATTACCCCTCGAACAACAAAAACCAGCAGAAGAATCGCCGCAACTACACAGGTTATCCGCTTCATCATCCGCCGCCGTCTTAACTGCTGCTGTTTTCTGCGCATCCTCTCACGCAAAACTCTTTTGTCCATTTTTTACATCCCCGTTTATATACTCATATCTTTCTTTGATATTTAATGTCTGTCTTTAATCATACCGCATTTAACGCTTAAATACAATGGAAATTCCCGAAAGAATCTCTTAATTTGTTACTGTTCACTCCGTTCTCAGTAACACACTTCGCGATGCACATGTAAAAAAAATGGTACCCGGAACACATTCCGGGCACCACACTTTTTTAGCTGCTGATACTGTCAGATCACTCCTGCCCCGCTGCATCCGATGTGCTGCTGTCTGCATCCTGATCCGCCTCGCCGTCTTCCGGCACCATATCTGTAGCCTCTGCCGCTTCCAGCTCTTCATCCACGGTACCTTCCGCACTGCTTCCGTCCGAGGAAGGATCATCTCCGTTTACTCCCTGGGTATCACCGGCAGAAACCTTCTCCTCAACCGTTGCATTGTCCAGGATAAAATCTTCCACTCTGAGAAGTCCGATGGATTCATCCACGGCTGCCTGTCCGTATTTATCTACCAGCGCAGCCAGATCCTTCACACTGTATGCTTTGATCAGTTCATCCTGGATACTGAGAGATTTTTTATCTTCAAGTGTCATATTCTCCGCATCCATGATCCCCTGTACGATCAGGTTCTGCTTTACTTTAAACTCCGCATACTGACCGCTCTGCTCCTCAAAATCATCCATGGAAATTCCCTGAGCTTTTACAAAATCCTCCAGCGTCATATCACCCTGTTTTGCATAATTCTCATACAGACTGCGAAACTCTGTCTTGGCTGTATCCAAATCCTCCTGTGGATATTCCTTCACTTCAGATGCTGAGAGCACTGTGTTCCATGCAGTTTCACGCAATGTGTTCTGTGCACTTGTCTTCGCTTCATCCTCCAGTGTAGTACGGATTTCCTTCTTGTAATCATCCACACTCTTACAGTCTGTATTCTTGGCTACCCAGGTATCGGTAAGCTCAGGTGCACGCTTAAAGCTCTGCAGAGTGACCTTAAATACCACTTCCTGTCCGGCCAGCTCTTCCGAAGAGTATTCCTTCGGGAAAGTCAGATCGAGATCCTTAGTCTCACCTTTTTTCATTCCGATGATCCCGTCCTCAAATCCGTCGATAAACGTTCCGGAGCCTATGGTCAGCTCATAATTATTTGCAGTACCGCCGTCAAAAGCCACTCCGTCCTTGGTTCCCACATAATTAATGGTAACCACATCTCCGTTCTGAACACTGCCTTCCGTTACTTCCTCAGCCTTGTTCTGAAGTTCTTCCTTGATCCTTCCGTCAACCATATCATCGGTTACGGCTTCTACTGTGTTATCAAGAGTCAGCCCCTTATATTCTCCGATGGTCACATATTTGCTCACATCATCCACGGAAACAAGCCTTGTGTCTCCGGAGGCTGCCTCTTCGCTGTCTTTATTAGAATCCGTTTCTTCTGACTCTTTGGAATCTGCAGATCCGGAATCTTCTTTATCTGTTGTATCCTGCGCTTCTGCTGCAGGTTTTTTGTCATCTTTCTGGTCTGTTGATGTGCCACATGCAGTGATCGCCAGTGCCGCACACAGTGCAAGAACCATGAGATATGCTTTTTTCTTCATAACCTACTCCCTTCATCAAGTACTGTCGGTTCGATTATAATCTTTTTTTATACAGATTTGTAAAGTGTGTTTGCTGTCTTACATTTCCGGTACCGGTGTCGGTCTGGAAGAATCCCACACCTCCGATACATCAAACAGGTCACTGAGCATATCCGGATTGTAATACATTCTGTATCCATCCAGATTCCGTCTTCCCTGACGGAAATATTCACTTGTGATCTGCACAAAATACTGACTGGAATCTACATTGCAGAAATAGCGGTAGCCACGGCTTTTGTAATACTCATACTTCTCATTATCCGAGGTGTATCCTTCCCAGTCGCCGATATCCGCACCAAAGGCAAAAATGATCATATCGGTTTTTCCGAGGATGGGTGCCACATATTTTTCCCATTTTTTATTATCGGTCTTCAACTCCGCTGCTGTGGAGCTTGTAGCGTTTCTGTGACCCCAGGTATGGCTTGCAAATTCCCACCCGTCCTTTTTCATGGCCTTCGCCACTTTTTTGGCTGCTTTTACTTCTTTATCATAGTCAAAATCCGGATTGGCCTTGAGAAAAGCCTTCTGGTCATCCTGAAGATTCTTCTTGGTCTTATATGCCCCATCTGTACGGTAGCCCAGAACACCATTATAACCGGTCATTGCCAGAATACCCTTTCTTCCATGATAGGAAAAATCCGGATGTTCTTTGATAAAGGAATCCAGGATCGGCACCACATCGTAATCTCCGGTCACAACTGTACCGTCTGCCTTCTTATACTCGCATTTGATATCTCCGTTGTCGTCGATCACCAGCTTTGTGGCAAATCCGTCTCCGTCCATATAATGATAGTAGCTGACGTCATCCTCTGAAAGAACAAAAGGAATCTTGCCTTCCGGCAGCATGATCTTTCCCCTGCTCATGGTTCCGTCATCATTGATCACAGCCATATCATGAGGACTCACCAGTACGTAACCCTTATCATACATGATCTGGAGCATTTTTTTGAACTCGCTGACTGTGGTCATCATCTGATTATATCCGGCCTCATCGGAATCTCCGTCAAAGGCCAGTGAGGTATTCACGATCAGGGAATGAAAAAATACATGGGTGATATTCTCAAGTGGATATTCCACACAGGCATCTCTTTTTTTCATGTAGGCTGCTGCTGCTTCCTGCATCTTGTCACTGGTAGCAAATTTCCAGTTGTTTTTCAGCACGGAGATCGCGCCGGTGTAATCATATTGCTGTGCCAGTTTTTTGGCTTTTTTGAGAAGTGTTTTTTCGTCTGAGGAAGTACTGTCGGAGCTGTTCTCGACAGCTTCCCTTTTCTGTGTTTCTTTTTCTGCCTTTTTTTCTTCCTTCGGTGTCTCGGTAGCTGCCGGCTGGTCCTCCGGATCCGCTGCTACTTTGGCTTCTTCGGACTGTTCTTCTTCGGCTTCTGCAGCTTCTGCTTCCGCTTCATCAGACTGTGTATCCTCGTCATCCTGTGTCCCGGAGATCATATTGTCCACCTGAACAGTGACCGGATGGTTTCCGCCCACAAGAAGTGACGCCGCAAGCACTGTTGTCAGTACACCTGCAATTTTTTTCTTCATAATAATATATATGCCCCTTTCTAAAAGTCCCCTCGTATCTCCGGATATGACCGTTACATCGGCGGTACCGGTGTCGGTCTTGCCGGATCAAAAACATCTTTTACGTCAAAAAGATCGGATAACAGTTCCGGGTTATAATACATACGGTATCCATCCAGATTCCGTCTTCCCTGACGGAAGTACCGATCCCGGATCTGTACATAATACTGGCTGGAATCCACGTTGCAGTAATAATTATATCCCTGCCCCTTCAGATATTCGAATTTATCCCCGGAATACTCCTGGTCATTGGTAATGTCGGTTCCAAAAGCAAAAATGATAACATCCGTTCCCCCAATCAGCGGATCTACATTTTTCTTGAAACGTTCGGTGTCTGCCTGAAGCTTCTCCAGTGTGACCTGTCCCACATTCTGATGTCCCCAGGTATGGCTCGCAAATTCCCAGCCTTCTGCCTTCATGGCATCGGCAACCTTTTTTGCGGCTGCCCGTTCTTTTTCCAGGCTGAAATCCGGATGTGCATCCAGCCACTGTACTTTATTTTCATCCAGATCTGCCGGACGGGTCTCATAGCTTTCGTCGGTCCGGTATCCCAGGATCCCGTTGTATCCGGTAAGTGCCAGGATTCCTTTTGCACCGCGGTATGAAAAATCCGGATGCTTTTCCACAAAACGGTCGATCAGCGGAACCATGTCGTAATCTCCCACGGAGACACTTCCGTCATCTTCCACATATTCATTGCGGATCTTTCCTTTATCATCCACGATCAGCTTCGTGGCATAGCCGTCACCGTCCATGTAATGATAATAGCATACATCATCCTGTGAGAGGACAAACGGCGTTTTCCCAGGCGGAAGAAGGATCTCTCCCTCTGTGATGTTCCCGTTGTCGTCTGCCTTTGCCATGTCCTTGATGCTTACCATCACATAGCCCTTGTCATACATGGTCTGCGTGATCTTGTTAAACTCATCAATGGTTGTCATGACCTGATTATAATCTGCTTCTTTGTAGTCTCCGTCAAACGCTTTGGATGGATCCTTGATCAGAATATGATAAAAGACATGTGTCACCTTTTCAAGGGGCCATGCCGTACAGGTTGCTTTTATGTCTTCGTATTTTTTTGCAGCTGCCTGCATCTTCTTATCCGAATCATAGGACGGAGCCTTTTTCAGAAGATCGATAGCTTTGTCATAGTTATACTGACTGGCCAGAAGCTCTGCCTCTGCGAGAGTATCTTTGGAAGCGGTCTCTATATTTTTAGTACCTGCTTCTAAAGCTTTTTCTCCGGAAACAGTCTGTTCTTTCTGTTTGTCAGAAGAAACCATCTTCTCTTTTGAAGCCTTCTCACTTCTGCCCTTCAGTGCACCGACTCCTACTGATGCCCCGACTGCGACGATCATTGCCGCTGTTATGATGGCCAGACGTTTTCTGCGTTCCTTCAGCTGGCGCTTTCTGCGGCGTTTCAATACCTCTTTCCGCCATTCTTCGTACTCAGGAGTCCCCATTTCCGGTCGGGTTCCCCCGGGCTTTTTCTCTTTCATATAATATTTCCTCCATCTCTGGTTTATCCATTACATATGTTAGCTCAAAGATAGTTATGTCCTGTATTCTCTGCAGCATACACAGATGAACTGCATCGTAATCATTATAACTGGTAACTGCTGAAATTTCCACCGTTCCACCTGTCTTTTTCACTTTTTTAATTGCCTTTTTGACGAAACAATGCTAAAATGTTGTTTGCGTAATGTAACCGATTGCGAAACAAATATATATACAGGGGGATTCTCAAATGAGTACAGTTACCATCGTTCTTCTGGTCATCCTCGTTATTCTGATCGCAGCAGTGATCGCACTCTATTTCTTCGGAAAAAAAGCTCAGAAAAAACAGGACGAACAGCAGGCTCAGATCCAGGCTAACAAACAGACAGTTTCCATGCTGGTCATCGATAAAAAACGGATGCCGCTGAAAGATTCCGGACTTCCACAGATGGTCATCGACCAGACACCTAAGCTTATGCGCCGGTCCAAGCTTCCGATCGTAAAAGCCAAAGTCGGTCCGAAGATCAACATCCTTATTGCAGATGAAAAAGTTTTTGATCTGATCCCGGTCAAAAAAGAGATCAAAGCTGAAGTCAGCGGTCTTTACATCGTTGGCGTAAAAGGAATCCGTGGTTCTCTCGAAGCACCACAGAAGAAGAAAAAAGGCTTCCTCGCAAGATTTCGTAAATGATCAGAATCCAAAACAGCCGCCATGCTTTCAGGAATTCCCCTGATACATGGCGGCTGTTCTTATGTAGTGTAATTATATATCTTTTATTTTCTGCAGGATCTATAAAACAAAATCCTTGCAGTCTCTTGGCTGTACCTGGATCGCCAGATAGCAGTCTGCCACATGTTCTTCATTCATATCCAGCGCATAATCTGCTTTGATCTGAAGGTTCTCTTCGCTTTCCGTCAGCTCCAGATTCGTAGCTGAGATTCCCATCTGAAGTGTTCCGTAAGGGGTAGTATAATAGGTCATGTTTTTTTTGCCCCGTTCAAATACCATGTGTACATTGACCAGTCCCTTCTTGCTGACTTCCAGACCCTTTCCGGATACTTTTATGTAATTGATGGTGGGTTCTGCTGTTTCATCCAGCAGTTCCTCATATCTGAGATAATGAGAACCATTGCGGAAATAATACTGTCCCGGAACAATGATCTCTATAGGTTCCTGATCCCCCTGTGCATCCATCATCTGAAGCCCTCTTACATGGATCAAAACTTCTTTCTGCATTCTTTTCTCCTATCATTTATGTACAGATCTGTTTAATATTTTTCGATATCGATCTTCTGTGTTTTTTCTACGTTATACGGCAGGATAGAATTGGCAAAATCCTTAAACTTCTCTGCAAGATCACTTACATAAAAGCGATACGGGAATTCCTCCTGTGCTACCTCATTGCTGGCAAGATCCAGTCTGGAGAGCAGCTTTTTAAGCTCCAGCGCCGTCTCATATGCAGGATTCACAAGGCAGACCTCCTCACCCATGATCTTGCGAATGGTAGATCTTAAAAGAGGATAGTGTGTACATCCGAGGATCAGTGTATCGATCTCCTGCTCCTGCAGCTCCTTCAGATATCTTCTGGCAACCTCCTCGGTGACCGGATCATGATACCAGCCCTCTTCTACCAGTGGAACAAACAGCGGGCACGCTTTTCCGATCACGGTGATCTCCGGATCCAGTTCCTTCAGATAAGAGGCATGGATACCACTTCCTACCGTGCCCACCGTTCCGATAATGCCCACCCGTTTATTTCTGGTTTCCTGGGCAGCAACTTTGGCACCGGCCTCGATCACTCCAAGGATCGGGATATCCAGTTCATCCTTCACCGCATCCAGAGCAAATGCACTGGCTGTATTACAGGCCACCACAATGGCCTTCACCTTCTGTTCCTGCAAAAAATGAATGATCTGGCGGGAATAACGGATCACCGTTTCTCTGGATTTGCTTCCATAGGGAACTCTGGCTGTGTCTCCGAAATATACGATTTTTTCCGATGGGAGATTGCGCATGATCTCCCGGGCTACTGTCAGTCCTCCGATACCGGAATCAAACACACCCACCGGTGCGTTTCTGTCTATATTCATTGATCTTATCTCCTGAAATAATTAATCGAACGTGATTGGTCCGTTGAAATATTGTATCACCAATCCAGGGCTTGCGCAAGCCAGAAGGATATCTTCACCGGCTTATTTTCCCCGTTGTCCTCTGCTTTTTCAAAGCAGAATTCCGGGTAGATCGTTCCCCACCAGGCATAAAACTGTGGCTGCCGATCACCGGCAGTTCTTCTCTCCCAGGTACTCCCTGCAAGGATCACTGCCGTGAGCAAAAGGAACCCTCCTGCTTTTTTTAATACATGCTTCTTCATTTTTATATGCTCCATGAGCAAGCCCTCCTGTCAAAAATCTTCTGATGATCTTATCCAGAGATATACTGTACGATTTATCGTACTGATCATCATCTGTATTATTAACAGTCCGGCTCCCATCTATTCATTACTGCCGTAATCCACTTCCAGAAGCTCACCTTCCACCCATATCTCCGGAAGCCAGGGCAGCGTTCCATCCTGACAGAACTGATGATATACCTCCCGCAGAGTCACACCCTTCTTCTGCTGCCCGGATGTGCGGTTCTCCTGGATTCCCTGAAGGTATTCCCCTATGGAGCTTTCCCGGGCTCCCTTCCAGTGAAAAACATCTCCCAGCATATCCGTCCGGAACACGTAGACATCCTCTCCGATATGCTCTTCCTGCTTCAGATATCCGATCAATGCTTCCCGGGATCCCTCTTCCAGGATCTGTTCATCCAGGATCAGCACTTCAAGATGACCCAGATCCAGAAATTTTTCCTGAGACCGGTTGTAAACTGCCTCGATCTCCTGAAAGTCCCGGCCGGAAAGAGTCAGCACAGAAATCGGATCTTCGTCCGGTTTTTCCTGTCCGGTAGCTGTACTCATATCCGGCATTGCATATTTCAGCACAAAGCCATTCTCTGAAACACCGGCCCCCAGTGCCAGCGGATAAGCTCTTTTTTCCGGTTCTACTGCCGCACAGCCTGATCCCGTCAAAGTGATGACCAGGACAAGTCCTGCCACAGTTACTTTTTTCTTCCGTCTTCCCCGGTTTTCCGTACTGAGAAAAAGCTGTATCACAAGCAGAAACGGCACAAAGATGTACCCCAGATACCAGCCATAATACTCCCGGATCCCCATCCCGTTTCTCTCATACAGGGAAAGCAGCCAGCCTGCTGCCGGGATCCAGTACCGACCGGTCCCGAATCCGGTTTTTTCCGCGATCTGATTTCCGTAATGAAACAAACTTCCCATAGAAAACAAAAGTCCGAATACCAGAAACCCCATCCATATCACATCAAATCTCGCCAGTACGTTTCCTGGAAGATCTGCCCCCTCCAGAAGAGGCAGTACCGGACAGATCTCGTTTTTAAGGCGTGCACCTCCAAAGACTGCCGGAAGAAGGAGCTGCATTCCAAAAATGATCCCGCAAACTGTAAGAAAAGCCAGGATCACAGGTTTTCTGGCACTTCCCTGTTTTTTTGCATACTCCAGCCCGAAGGGAAGAAGTCCTGCTCCTGAAAAAGCACACAAAAGTGTATACAGATCACGGAGCCATCGCTCTCCTGTAAATCCTGTTTCCGGATCTTTCATCACTTCCATAAAGTACTCTGTTTTTCCCTGCCCTGCACATAAAAGCATCAGAAGAAGGATCCCTGCCAGAAAAATCCTTCCGGACACCTCAGCGATCCGCCCTCTTCTCTGCATTCCGCGATGCGTTCCCAGACTACAGGCTGCAACTGCAAGAAGAGACAGCCATTTTCCGGAAATCCCGCTGATCAGACTTTCCGGGATCACCTCCCCCAGAAGGCCCGAAAGAAATGCCGAACTTGCGATCACATATACCAAAAAGAACAGGCCAATAAATCGTACAGTAAAACTTCCTGTCCTTTTGGAAAGCTCTCCATATACAGGTGTCAGACGTATCAGCCAGATCACATAAAAGGAGAGCACTACGGCCGCAGCAGCTGTCCCTGCCATGGCACTGATGCCCAACATCGCTCCATTCTTAAACAGACACAGCAGAAACGGCGCCGGAAACACCAGTATGATCTGCCGAAAAAGCTGTTTGTGGGAAATCCTGTTATTCTCCGCAAATCTCATAACCTTTATCCTTTCCGGCTCCATGGCCTTGTCCGAAGCCTGCGTTTCTGGGCATTTCTGGCATACAGCGGCCGGAATTTCCGCTTCCGGAAGGGCTGTCGCAAAATCCTTCCACCGGTTTCCGCCTCACTGTTCTTCTCTACAAAAGGTACCAGATATGGGACACCGAAGCTTAAAAGTCCTGCCAGATGCGCCATGGTGAGATACAGTCCCAACACGATTCCGAATATACCTAGAAATCCTCCCAGAAACAGAAAAGCGTACTTCAGAAGCCGGAATGCAGAAGCAAATTCCTCATTAGGTATAGCCAGTGATCCCAGTGCTGTCAGTGCCACGATGATCACTACCACCGGGCTGACAAGATTGGCCTCCACCGCAGCCTGTCCGATGATCAGTCCTCCTACGATCCCAATGGCATTTCCAAGAGCTCCCGGGATCCGCACACCAGCCTCCCGTATCAACTCAAAAGACAGTTCCAGGAACACCAGCTCCACTACACTGGAAAATGGAACGCCCTCTCTTGCCTGTGCAAAGGAAAGGATCAGATTCGCCGGAAGGATCTGTGTATGAAACCGGATCACAGCCAGATAAAGTCCGGGGAGCAGCGTTGCCACAGCCATGGCCAGATACCGGAGCACCCGCAGAAAGGATGCCATCTCAAAACGGTTGTACCAGTCTTCACTGCTTTCCATAAAACTGTTGAATGCTCCGGGAACCACCAGTGCCACCGGCGAATTGTCGCAGAGCAGAACTGCTTTTCCATTCAGCAGCTCCTGGGCAGCTCGGTCCGGCCGCTCCGTTGTCTGAAACTGAGGAAAGGGAGAATACCATGCTTCTTCTGTCAGCTGTTCCAGCATCCCGCTGTCCAGGATCCCGTCCACTGCAAAAGATTCCAGGCGCTCTTTCACAGCAGTCAGAAGCTCCTCATGGACCAGATCCTCCACATAAAGAAGCTGTACCACCGTATTGGAGCGTACACCGATGCTACTCTGCTCCACCTTCAGCCTGGTATCCCGGATCCGCTTTCTCACAAGGGCCGCATTGGTTTTTACACTGTCACAGAACCCCTCCTTGGAGCCTCTGAGGACCTTTTCCGTTTTCACCTCTGATACAGCCAACCCCGGATATCCTTTACTGGAAATTTTCATTGCTTTGTCGTATCCATCCAGAAAGAAAACTGCATTTCCCGAAAGAATGGCACCAAATACCTCCTCCATGGAAGACAGCTCCTTCACATCTGCAATTCCAAGACTGTTTCGGCGGATAAATTCCCGGATCTTTTCCTCCGGGATCTCCCAGAAATGATTGATCATTTTTCCGATAGCAGAATCATCCAGCATCATGTTTGAAACCGCAACCTCAATATAGACCATCAGACAGTCCGCCTTATGTCCCTCACCAAGGCGCATGGGCCTGATCAGGATATCATCGCAGTTTTCACACCGTTTCCGGATATACGATTCATTTTCATGAAGAGATATCGATATCTTCCTTGTTTCCATAAAGTCACCATCCTTTACAGCAAGTTCCCCCACTGCTTATTGCTTTTCGCAATTGAAACAGGGGACTTACTTGATTCGGTTAAAAAAAGAGATGCCCCAATGACATCTCTCTTAATATTCCCGCATATCCGGTTCTTATTCTTTTTTCTCGGCCTCTTTGGCCTCATTCTCCGCGCGGATAGTACGGATGATCGCTTTTCGTTGATTCTCCAGATGATGGAAAGAAATATCCTGCGCCTTTTGCACATCTCCTTCACGGATGGCTTTTACCAGCTCTTCATGCTCACTAACCAGAAGATTTCTTGTCTGCTCCTCCTTCAGATACTCTACACGATAACGATACATCTGCTCACGGAGATTGTTCAGGACCTGATTCAGACGCTTATTATCAGAAGCCTGATATATGATCTCGTGGAAAGCCACATCGGTTTCCGCCAGACGGACCAGATTTCCCTCTGCTTTTGTTTTTTCAAATTCCTTGGCTGCCACCCAGAGCCTTCCCAGCTCATCCTCTGTGATCAGCTTGCACGCTTTTTCTATGGCAACATTTTCGAGGGCGATACGCACCTCCAGAACATCGTTCAGATCCTTTTCTGTGATGCTGGCTACCTGTGCACCTCTGCGTGGGATCATCACTACAAGACCTTCCTGCTCCAGCTTGCGCATAGCCTCACGCACCGGTGTTCTGCTCACGCCAAGACGCTCTGCAAGGGCAATCTCCAGAAGTCTTTCGCCCGGCTTCAGCTCTCCCTTTAGGATTGCCTGCCGCAAGGTGTTAAAAACAACATCCCGAAGCGGCAGATATTCATTCATATCCACAGAAAAATCACTTGTCATTTGTAACTCCTCCATCTCTATTGTAAATATCCGTGGCAAATACAGTCTTTGCAAGCCCGCTCTTTCTGAGGCTTCTGGCTGCCGCGGCCATCTTATCCCTGTTATTAAAGATTCCAAACACAGTAGGACCGCTTCCACTCATCACGGCTTTCAGCGCACCTTTTTCTTCCATAAGGTTCTTGATATTGCCGATCACAGGATACTGTCGGATGATCCCCGGTTCAAATACATTCTCCATTCTGGATGCCATGGCATACAGATCATTATTTCTGATAGCTCCGATGAGTCCATCGATGTCCGGATGTTTTCCGATCCCTTCCAGATTCAGATTCTCATAGGCTGTTTTTGTGGAAACATTGATTCCCGGTTTTCCTATCAGAACATAACATTTCGGAACTTCCGGAAGTCTGGTCAGCTTCTCTCCGATTCCCTCCGCAAGAGCTGTTCCCCGCATGATACAATACGGAACATCTGCTCCGACCTTTACTGCACGTTCCATCAGCTGTTCTTCGGTAAGCCCTAAATGGAACATCCGGTTCACACCCACAAATGCGGCCGCTGCATCGGAGCTGCCTCCTGCCATGCCTGCTGCCACCGGGATAAATTTACGAAGCTTGATGGAAAGTCCCTCTTCAACATCGAACTCCTCCATCAGCATCTGTGCTGCCTTATATACAAGATTTCTCTGGTCTGTAGGAATAAACGGAAGATTGGTCGTCAGTACGATCCCCGGCCGTCTGGTCTTTCTGATATCCAGGATATCATACATACGGATGGTCTGCATGATCATGCGTACCTCATGATAACCGTCCTCTCTCTTTCCCAGAACATCAAGTCCGAGATTGATCTTTGCCATTGCTTTTAAACGCATAAGCCCCTCCATTTGTACTTTGTATACAGTATTTATACATGTATTTTATATGATTTTTACATTCTTTTCAACAGCAAAATATTTCACTTTTTATTTGATCTGACCTTCCACTTTTTTCACAACAAGAAGCGGAGTTCCCGGAGAGGGTTCCTGATTTTCCTTGAGAGCATTGATCGTCCGGATCTCCTGGATAGATGTGTGATATTTCCTTGCGATATCCCACAATTCATCTCCCGGTTTTACCATATAAACCAGGATTCCCGGCATAGCCTGGAGTTTTTTCATATCCAGTGGTTTTTCCTCTACTTTCTCAATGATAAATACCGGCTCTCTGGCAACTGCCAGAAGCTCCAGTCCTACAGTTGCCCGGATCTCGATCTCATTTCCATCTGCCATGGCTGCGGAAAGCTGCTCCAGCTTTGCTTTTAACTGATAACAGCTGTCCTGTCGGATCCCTCTTGCTTCCACCATATGGGAAAACGGTATCATTGCCTCCATGGAATAAAACGGCATATCATCATTTCCAATAATGTACAGGATCTTCAGTATGACCACGCCATCTGCCTGCACACCGTTCTCTACGATCCTGGTCTTATCAATCTTCACTTTTCCCTGACTGTGACACAGCTGGAGGACTTTTCCCTGAGTCTCCTTTACCTGGATCCTGTCACTGATCCTGCATCTGGAAAAATTACGTACCAGAAGCCGTTCCAGTACCTCATTCTTTCCTTCCGGAACACATTCACGGATCGGTGTATACACATCGGTAATAAGATCATATTCCTCTTCCCTGAAAAATTTCATATCCAGCTCCAGCACAACATCCGAAACAAGGATCCGTTCTTCCCCATCGACATCCGGTTTGGCCTCCAGACTCTGATGCATCACCGAAGCTTCGATCAGCGGGATCAGTTCCTCCGTGCAGTCCGGACATTCCACTTCTCCGGAAAAAGGCAGCGAATATTCCAGCCACTGCACCGGGGCTTCTGTATCTTCAGCTCCGTACAGCACAAAAACGGACAGCTCTCCTCTTGCCTTTACCACATTTTCCTCCGGTTTCAGATCCAGCCCCCGTATATCCATAGTATACCAAATCAGGCTGGCGATATCCGGACGATTGGAGGCAATGGTATACTCATCCTTGATCCGGAGTGTATCTTTTTTATGTACGGTAAGTCCCAGAAAACGGACTGTTTTTTTTCTGACGGATACCTCTTCTGCATCCAGCGCCACCGGCAGGCGGATCTGTTCTGTTTCATCCACAGTCGCACAAAAAGTTACCAACGCTTTGATATTGAGCTTTCTGGAATGGATCAGGCGGATCGTAAGATCTTCAATTTCCCACTTCAGACACATTTTATCCCCGTTTATGATATTCTTCAGGTTCAAGGTTTCCTCAAATGGAAGTTTTGCAGTAAGACTGCTGACGATCCCTCTTTCTTCCCCCACATAAAGGATATCTACCTGCAGATTTCCCGTAAGAATACCTTTCCCGTCAGTAAGACGGACATCATCCATAATGATCCTGCCCTTATTCTGGATCAGTCTTCCTGCATCCGGTTTTGCATCCGGTACATTAAAATCCTCATCAAAAGTGATCTGACTTTTTGCCCTGCTTTTTTCCTTTAATATCTGCATGCTTTCTTTTTTTAATTCCACAGTCTATTCCCCTTTCTCCGACTCTTTTTTCACCGGACTGCTGCTTTCCCGGAACGTTACCGGCTTTTCCTGTTTCCGGGTTTTTATCACAATGCAGGGATAGGACGGAACTCCTGCCTCCTTAAGATCCTCCGGTCCAAGAAGTTTTGTAACAAAAAATATCCCATTCGAGGATTCTCCAAGCTCCTCTACCTGGATGCTGTATCCGCCACTCATCTGCCGCCCGTACCCTTTGGCCAGGTAAAGATCCTCTCCGGTTTCATAACTCAGCTGAAATTCCTTTTCCTTTTTTTCTTCCATAAGCCTGGAAAGCTCCTCCGGGATATCCCGGCGTTCCACAACGATGTAATCTACCGGTTTTCGTTCTTCTTCCTCCACCCGGACAAATTGACACCCGGAAAGCAGCAGTGCCAGCACGGCAGCTGTCAGCACGATCCGCAGAAATACTGCTTTTTTCATAATATAAGCCACCTGCATGATTCGTTACTGTTCACTCCGTTCTCAGTAACACGCTTTGCGGAAGATCACCAGTAAACAGTAACCATTATTCAGTATTTATTCTATGTGAGCAGGGAAAGATTTATTGCAACTATCGGATTTTCTTCGTATAATATAAAAATACCATCTTACTGCGGAACTCTCCGCAAGTATCTATAACAGAAAGGACAAAAGACATGATTCGATTCATACTTGTCTGTATCGTGGTGATCGCCTATCTGGTGCTGACCATTCCGGTTCTCCTTGTAGAATGGATCATCGGGAAATTTTCTCCCATGACTAAGGATATCAGCTCTCTGCGCATGGTACAGGCCATATTCAAATTCATCCTGTGGATCACAGGCGCCAAAGTCACCGTCATCGGCGAAGAAAACGTTCCAAAGGATCAGGCTGTTCTCTATGTAGCAAACCACCGGAGCTATTTCGACATCCTGCTCACCTACAGCCGCTGTCCGATCCGCACCGGCTATGTTGCCAAGAAGGAAATGGAGCATTATCCGCTGCTCTCCAACTGGATGCGCAATCTCTACTGTCTCTTTCTCGACAGAGAGGATATCAAGCAGGGTCTGAAAACGATCCTTCAGGCCGCAGACTATGTGAAATCCGGCATTTCCGTATGTATCTTCCCGGAAGGAACCAGAAATAAGAATGCTGATGAAACAGAAATGCTACCTTTCCATGACGGCAGCTTCAAGATCGCAGCCAGAGCCAAAAGCCCGATCATTCCTATTGCGATCAGCAACTCTGCCAATATCTGGGAGGCCAATTTCCCGAAGATGACACCTACACACGTAGTGATCGAATATGGCAAGCCTATCATTCCTTCAGAGCTTGACCGGGATACTCAGCGCCGCTTAGGTTCCTATACACAGGATATCATCAAAGAAATGCTGATCAAAAACAAAGAACTGGTGTGAACATCAAAAAAACCATATCTATGTCTGTTTTTCGACATAAGATATGGTTTTTTTATTACTGTGTACCTGCTCCCAGGATTTTTTCCGCATTTTCGATGCGTTCTTTTGTTGGCGGATTGATTCCCTTCAGCGGATAATCAATATGCAGATTTTCCCATTTAAAGGTTCCGAGTGTGTGATATGGAAGAACCTCCACTCTCTCAACTGTCTTCAGTGTTGCAATAAAGTCAGCCAGCCGGTGGAGATAGTCATCCCGGTCATTGCGTTCCGGAACCAGTACGTGACGGATCCACATGGATACGCCCATATCGGAAAGCTTCCGGGCCATGGCAAGGATATTTTTATTGGTACATCCTGTGAGGATCTTATGCTGTTCCTCATCAATGTGCTTGATATCCAGCATGACAAGATCTGTGTACTTCATCAGCTCTTCCCATTTTTCATACCACGGACCCTCTTCTGTGTAAGGGTTGCCGCTGGTATCAAGTGTTGTGTGGATCCCAAGTTTTTTTGCTTTTCTGAACAGCTCAGTGAGGAAATCGATCTGTAACAGTGGCTCGCCTCCACTCACAGTAATACCGCCCTTACTTCCCCAGTAAGAGCGGTATCGACAGGCTTTTTCAAGCAGCTCATCTGCTGTGTACTCCGTCCCTGTTTTCATTTGCCAGGTGTCCGGATTGTGGCAGAACTGACAGCGCATGGCGCAGCCGCTCAAAAAGATCACATACCGGACTCCTGGTCCGTCAACAGAGCCGAAGCTCTCCAGTGAGTGGACGTAGCCAGTGATTTTTTTCTGGTCGTCCATATTTTTTATTACATCCTTTCGTGGCAGGTTCTTGCGATAACGTCAAGCTGCTGCTCTCTTGTAAGGTCGATGAACTTAACAGCGTATCCGGAAACACGGATCGTGAAGTTTGCATACTCCTCTTTTTCCGGATGCTCCATAGCATCGATAAGTTTCTCTTTACCGAATACGTTTACATTGAGGTGATGTGCACCACGGTCAAAGTATCCGTCAAGTACATTTACAAGATTCTCTGTACGCTCTTCCTCAGAATGGCCAAGTGCATCCGGGTTGATCGTCTGAGTATTGGAGATTCCGTCAAGGGCATCCTCATAGTCAAGCTTTGCAACAGAGTTCAGGGAAGCAAGAAGTCCGTTCTGCTCTGCGCCGTAAGACGGGTTTGCTCCCGGTGCCAGAGGCTCGCCGGCTTTTCTTCCGTCCGGAAGAGATCCTGTAGCTTTACCATAAACAACGTTGGATGTGATGGTAAGGATGGATGTGGTTGGCTTGGAATCACGATAGGTATGGATGTGTTTCAGCTTCTCAAGGAATGTGGAAAGCAGAGTTGTTGCGATCTCGTCTGCTCTGTCATCATCGTTACCATAACGTGGGAAGTCACCCTCAACCTGGAAGTCTGTTGTGATTCCGTCCTCGTCACGGATTGCTTTTACTTTTGCATATTTGATAGCGGAAAGGGAATCTACTACGTGTGAGAATCCGGCGATACCTGTTGCGAAGGAACGGTCAACCTTTGTATCGATAAGTGCCATCTCAGCTGCCTCATAGTAGTATTTATCATGCATGTAGTGGATCATGTTCAGTGTTCCAACATACAGATGTGCAAGCCAGTCCATCATCTGATCATATTTTGCGATTACTTCGTCATAATCAAGGTACTCGGAAGTGATCGGCTGATACTGCGGTCCTACCTGCTGTTTTGTCTTCTCATCAACACCACCGTTGATCGCGTAAAGAAGGCATTTTGCAAGGTTTGCACGAGCACCGAAGAACTGCATCTCTTTACCTGTCTCTGTAGCAGATACACAGCAGCAGATGCTATAGTCATCGCCCCATACCGGACGCATAACATCATCGTTCTCATACTGGATGGAACTTGTTGTAACAGAGATGTCTGCTGCATATTTCTTGAAGTTCTCAGGCAGTCTTGAAGAGTAGAGAACTGTAAGGTTCGGCTCCGGAGCCGGTCCCATATCCTCAAGTGTATGAAGGAAACGATAGTCGTTCTTTGTTACCATGGAACGTCCGTCCTGTCCCATACCTGCTACTTCCAGAGTTGCCCATACCGGGTCACCGGAGAAGAGCTGGTTGTAAGACGGGATACGAGCGAATTTAACCATACGGAATTTCATTACGATATGGTCAACAAGCTCCTGTGCCTCTTTCTCTGTAAGAGTTCCGTTCTCAAGGTCTCTCTCAATATAGATATCAAGGAATGTGGAGATACGTCCAACACTCATTGCAGCTCCGTTCTGAGTTTTGATCGCTGCAAGATATCCAAAGTACAGCCACTGGAATGCTTCCTTTGCATTCTTAGCCGGCTGGGAAATATCAAAGCCATAGATCTGAGCCATTTCTTTCATCTTCTTCAGAGCACGGATCTGATCTGCGATCTCCTCACGAAGCTGGAAGTCATAACGTCTCATACCCTGACGGTCGCATGCTGCGAAGTCTTTCTCTTTACCTGCGATCAGATAATCAATTCCGTAAAGAGCAACTCGTCTGTAATCACCTACGATACGTCCACGTCCGTAAGTATCCGGAAGTCCTGTAAGGATCTTGTTGTGACGTGCTCTCTTCATCTCCGGTGTGTAGATATCGAATACACCCTGGTTGTGTGTTTTGAACTCATAGTTGTTGAAAACATCTTTGATCTTGTCGCTTACATGGTATCCGTAAGTCTCACATGCCTGCTCTGCCATTTTAATTCCGCCGTATGGCATGAAAGCACGTTTCAGAGGTTTGTCTGTCTGAAGACCTACAACCTGCTCCAGGTCTTTGAGTTCCTCATCGATATATCCAGGACCGTATGCTGTAATTCCTGTTACTACCTCTGTCTCCATATCAAGAACGCCGCCTTTAGCACGCTCTTCTTTCTGAAGCTCCTGAAGCTTGCCCCAGAGTTTATCTGTTGCCTCTGTTGGTGCTTCCAGGAAGGAAGCATCTCCATCATATGGTGTATAGTTCATACTGATGAAATTACGAACATCGATCTTCTCTTTCCAACGATCACCCTTAAAACCATTCCACTGTTCAAAATCAACTTTTGCCAATTTGTTACACATCCTTTCCTGTTGTCTCAATATTTCGTTCACTGCCCGCGCAGTTAGTAATATATAACATTTCTCATGACGACCATAAGATAACAGATTCCGAATTTAAAGTCAACAGCTTGGAAGTATGTTCTTTATAATATACATGTAATTGTATTATTGATAAAAATAATGAGAAAATTGTACCAGATATTGTACAATGTCGGGCGTCTGACGGACGCTCCTGGCGGAGGGCGTTTCCTTTCCAGGGGGGACACTTTGGCGTGGGCAAGTTTGCGAGGGGGAAAGGCGCTCGGAGTTACGAAGCCCGCTTTTCCCCCTCGCGCTCCCCCTTTCCGGGCACGTCGCTGTTCTACGCTGTGGTATGGGGTAGTGTATTGGTAAATGCCTGTATGCTGCTGTATTGGTAGCGTCAGGCTGAGCCGATTTTTTTTCCGCCGGACGGAAGGCGGTCTGCGCAGCAGACCTGTTCCTGGTGGTTGTTGTATTGCTGGCGCTAATCTGCTACTGCCTGTTGTTCTATTGCTGGCGCTAATCTGCTCCTGCCTGTCGCTGTATTGCTGGTGCTGACCTGCTCCTGCCTGTTGCGTATTGCCGGTGCTCACTTGCTCCCGTCTGTTGTCGCATCACTGGCATAGACCTACTTCTGTCTGTTGTTGTATTGCCGACGCTCACCTGCTTCCGTCTATTGTCGCATCACTGGCATAGACCCGCTCCCATTAACAACAGGGAACAGGCCCGCTGCGCGGGCCGCTTTCCCGTCCGACGAAATAAAAATCGGCTCAGCCTGACACTGCCAATACAGCAGCATACAGGACTAAGCCGATAAATTAACACACTCCAAGGCGTAGCACAGCGGCGTGCCCGGAGGGGTGGGGTGTGGGGAGGGGAAACGGGCTTCGCAACTCCGAGTGCCTCCCCTCCCCACGAATTTCCCCGCTTTTTCAAAGCAGAACTTTTCCACGAAAAACCTTACAATACTTTGGAAAGAAACTCCTTCGTCCTTTCCTCTCGAGGATCCCCAAACAGTTCTTTCGGATTTCTATCCTCAAGAATCACCCCATCATCCATAAAGAGCACTCTGTCGCTGACCTCCCTTGCAAATCCCATCTCATGGGTAACCACCAGCATGGTCATGCCTTCTTTTGCAAGCTCCTTCATAACCTCAAGAACCTCTCCGACCATCTCCGGATCAAGAGCTGATGTCGGCTCGTCGAACAGAAGCACCTGGGGATTCATTGCAAGGGCTCTGGCAATGGCAACCCTCTGCTTCTGTCCGCCGGAAAGCTTTCCGGGATAGACATCGGCTTTTTCTTCAAGGCCGACTCTTTTCAAAAGAGCCCTCGCCTTCTGATCAGCTTCCGCTGCATTCCATTTTCCAAGGCGTACCGGCGCAAGGGTGATATTTTTCAATACTGTCATATTTGGAAACAGATTAAAATGCTGAAAAACCATTCCCACATTTTCCCTGAATTTATCTACATCCAGCTTCGGATCCAGAAGCTGCTGTCCGTTTACGGTGATCTCGCCTTCCTCCGGTTTTTCCAGAAGGTTCAGACAGCGCAGAAATGTAGATTTTCCGGAGCCGGACGGACCGATGATGCAGATACACTCACCCTTGTTTACGTGAGTTGTGATTCCCTTTAATACGTGTACGTCCCCGAAGGACTTTTTCAGATTTTTAACATCAATCACTTTCTCTCAGTCTCCTTTCAAATCTCTTCAGCAGAAGGCTCAGGCACTTCACGATCAGATAGTACATGATACCTGCAACGATCAGCGGTATGAACATCTGATAAGTACGGGAAGAAACATAGCTTGCCGCTTTTGTCAGATCCATGATACCTACATAACCTAAAATAGATGTTTCTTTGATCAGCTGGATAAACTCATTACCCATTGCCGGAAGGATGGTTTTTACAGCCTGCGGAATGATAATGAAACGCATGGTATCTTTATACCCAAGACCCAGAGAACGACCAGCCTCGCTCTGACCCTTGTCTACAGATAAAATACCTCCGCGGATAACCTCGGAAACATATGCACCGCTGTTGATACCGAAGCTGACCACTGCTGCCACATATCCCAGCCTGCTGTGGAACACTGCAAAATAGATGATCATCAGCTGAAGGACTGACGGTGTTCCACGGATCACATCAACATAAATATCCGCGATCGTGGAAAGAATGGTTCTTCTGCCTTTTTTCGCAGCTCCAAGACGTACCAAAGCCACTACAAGACCGATCAGGATACCTACGATCACTGACAAAAGGGAAACGATCAGCGTAATCCCAAGACCATTAATATAAAACTTCCAACGATTATCCTGAAGGAAAATAAAGCTTAAAAGTCCCAGAAAACCATCGGTTGCTGCTACATCTGTCACATCCTCACTGTTTTCAAGTGTATCCACAAAATACTTCTGATAAAGATCATCATATTCCCCGGATTTTTTTACTTTTGCAAGCCCGTCATTGATGATCTGGACAAGCTCTGTGTTTCCTTTTTCAATACAGAAAACCGTATCCTCTGCTGTACTTGGCACGGACTCATACTGCAGGTCTGAGTTCTGTTTGCAGTAAATCTCAGCCATGATATTGTCGATCAGAACTGCATCTGCTCCACCGTTTTTCAGCTCCATGACTGCACTGGAAGCGTTTTTAAATCTTTTTACTTTGGCATCCTTAACTTCACCGTAATCGGTAGTCTCGCCGGATGCGATCATATCACTCTGTGCACCCTCCAGAACTGCAACGGTTTTTCCGGACATCTCCTCAAAATCCTTGATCGGATTATCCTTACGACTGATGATGCACTGTGTACCGGTGTAATAAACATCGGAAAAATCAACGCTTTTTTTACGGTCCTCCGTAGGTCCGATCCCGGCTGCGATCACCTGTACATCACCAGCCTCCATGGAACCCATCAGGGAATCAAAGGGCATATCCTTCCATACCAGCTTTACGTTTTCTTCCTTGGCGATCGCCTCCAGAAGATCGTAATCAAAACCTGTAATATTTCCATTATCATCTAGGTATTCAAATGGTGAATACTCTGCGTTCGTTCCTATGATGATGGTCTGCTGTTCTGCCGCTTTTACTGCAACTGCACTGCTGAAATATACCGGCAGAGCCATGATCATGCACAGTACAAAACAGATAAGAGCTCTGCTTTTTCCATTGCGTCCCATTATTTTCCCCTCCTGCTATTCATATTTTTTTCCGTAGCCAAAAGCACCTTCCATGCCACAAATGCCCGCTGCAAAAGCAGCTGCCTCTTCAAGACTTTCACAGATCGCGGTTTCCTCCGCCATGCCGTTTTTCCTTCTTCCGATATACCCGGTAAGGAAAGATGCGATCAGTGAATCCCCTGCGCCAAGAGTATCTTTTACTTCCGTAAGCGGCGCTGCCGGCTGTCGGTAAAAATTCCTTCCGTCATAAAGAATGCAGCCCCTGGCTCCTCTGGAGGCCATGGCAAGCTTCGGCCCCATGGAGATGATCTTTTTCAGATGCTCTTCTGCCTCCTGGTCGGTTCCGTCAAAGGAGCAAAATGCGTAAGTAACCTCCGGTGCTGTTTTTTCATAATATTCCTCTGTGGAATCATCAGAAAAGTCAAAAGAAACCGGAATTCCCGCCTCTTTGATCTTATGCAGCTCTTCCTCCGTAAAAGAGTAATTTCCGCTATGTACCACATCAAAGCCTTTCATATATTCCAGATCAAAACGATCAAGGATATACGGTGTTTTTCCACGGATACCACCATCATTAAAATCCAGGAACTCACGGTCTCCGTCTTTTAATGTGATCCTGGAATAACCGTTCTCGCCGTGCAGCTGTCTGCACTTTACGGTTTCCACGCCGATTTTTTCCAGTGTATCCATGATCAGCTCTGCTCTGTCGTCATCTCCGAAATATCCCATATACGCTGTTTTTTCACATCCGGCCATCTTTCCGTAAACACTGACGTTTACGCAGTTTCCGCCTGGATACATGGTTTTCAGATGATCATAGATATCCACTACATTGTCTCCGAAGCCAAGAAGCCTTGTACTGTATTTACTCATATTTTCCCTTTCTCTGTGCACAGGCACAGTAGCACCTTTAGTACTCTACAACGCCCATATATCTTCTCATATCCAGCGGATGACGGCGTTTATCCTGAAGAGCGGTACGGTAAACGGTCGTCATGGTGTAGAACAGCATCGGAGTAAAATATTCCACACAGCTGTCATCAATTGCTTCCATACCAAGCTTATCTGCATCGATCACTTCGTATTTCTTTCCGTATTTTTCAAGGAAAGTCAGCACACGCTCATCCATCATACGGTTTCTGCCCCGGCTCATCATAAGGATATAAAGATGATCCTCATCCGTTACCTCAAACGGTCCGTGGAAATATTCCGCACTGTTCAGATAACCGCAGTCCATCCACTGCATTTCCTGAAGTGAGCAGATCGCAAAGCCATATGCCTGAGAATAGGAAGCTCCCGATGCCATGATATAAAGGTTCGGTTCCTCTGAATATTTTTCTGCAAAAAGCCATGCTGCATTCTGCTGATCCTTCACTGCAGTTGCAATAACATCATCGATCTTTTCAAAGCCTTCCACGATCTTATCGTAAAGCTTATATCCCGGCTCCTGTACCTTCATCAGCTCATTAAGAATACGAAGTACGATTCCCTGAGGCTTCTCTGCTTCCTTTACCCCCGGTGCCCAGTCATATACAACGGAGATCCATTTATCGGTATCACATGGGGAACCTGGCGCATGTGTCATTGTAACAACAGCCGCACCTGCATCCATTCCTGTTTTTGCTGCCTCCAGACACTCCTTTGTCTTGCCACTGTGGGAGCAGATGATCAGAAGACTGTCTTTTCCCAGCTTCTTCGGCGGTGTCAGTGCAAACTCTCTTGCAGGGATCCACTGTGCATCCATCACTGCGGATTCCGCACGGACAAAATAATATCCCGGATACAGATCCACAAGAGATCCTCCGCATGCAAGAAAATACACATTTTTGATTGTTCCATGCTCTTTGTTGATCTTATTTACGATTTTTACTGCGTCCATTTTCATCCTCCGGTTTTCGTGGAAATTCGTCTGGTAATCCTCTGAATCCATTGAAAATACAGGTTTTTTTCGGATTTTCAGATGAATTTCTCCTTCTTGTACTTTTGCATTTTACCTTTTTGAAGAATATAACATATTATAACGTTATAGTAAAGAGTATATTCATGATTTATGATTAATTATTCATCCAATGTCCCTTCTGACGCACTGCAGAGGTTTGTCCCTTACTGGACAAATACATCCGCACTATAGTAAAATATCTTTTATGAACAACCTCAGAAAGGATATTTTCATGTTAAATAAAAATTCGATCCAGCCGCTTTACAAGCAGCTTATGGATATCATCACCCAGCAGATCAAAAACGGTACTTATAAGCCCGGAGAAAAAATCCCTCCTGAGCCGGAGCTTGCCGATCTTTACCATGTCAGCCGGATCACTGTCCGACGTACCGTGGAGGAGCTTTGCACACAGGGCTATCTTATCAAGCATCAGGGAAAAGGAACCTTTGTAAAATCCCCCATGATCTTCCGGAAATTTGAATCCCAGAAAAATATGAGTTTTTCCGAATCCTGCCGTCAGAATGACCGGATTCCGGAATCTCACGTACTGTCCTTCTGCAAAAAACCTGCGACCAGCGTAACCTCTGATTTTCTGCAGCTTACTTCGGATGAGGAAGTTTTTTTCCTGGAACGTCTTCTTCTGGCTGACAGTATTCCGGTTATTGATGTTCACACCTGGCTCCCCACACGGCTTTTCCCGGATTTTGATCCGAACGCTGTAGAAAACGGTTCTTTTTTTGAATATATCAAAAACACCTACCGCTGTACGATCGCAGAATCCAGCCGCAGCACTATTTCTGTTACTGCAGCCTCCCCGGATATGGCAAAAACTTTGCGTCTGTCTTCCGGCGATCCCGTGCTGATCCTGGATTCCTATATGGAAGCTCCTGATGGAAAACCGCTTTACATCAGCCGTGAATACATTGCAGGTTCCCGCTATACGATTTCATTTTGAAGAATCAAAAAAACGGCACAGAAGTGTTATGCTGCCAATACAGCAGCATACACCTCTGTGCCAGTGTTTATTTATCCAAAAATATTACTGTTCACTCCGTTCTCTGCAACACGCTTCGCGATACACAAAATTTATCCTTTATCTTTTCAAGACTCCGATCCATCACTGCCTGTCATCTGTGCCTCAATGGCCTTTCCAAGGCGGTTATAGATCGTCACCGCATCCTCCACATGGAGTGGGCTTCCGGTATTTCCCGATGCGCCTGCCGTTACCAGTATGTATTCCCTGTCGTAGACCTCTGCAAAGCTTGCAAGACACAGACCCGCCTCACTGGTATATCCTGTCTTGCCGCCCAGGATCTTGCCGCCGGTAACGGAAGGGTCAGAAAGATTTTTGAACATGGTACTGTAATATGTGATCCCGCTGGGATGGATATTCGTCACTCCTGTGGAATGCCGCGGGCTCTCAATGATCTCTCTGAACGTATCGTTCCGAAGCGCATACCTGAGCAGCACCGCAATATCTCTCACTGTACTGTAATGATCCGGATCATGAAGCCCTGTCGTATCACAGAAATGTGTACCATTCATTCCAATCCTCTGTGCCTTCTTATTCATCAGCTCCACAAATCCATCCCTGGAACCGCCTACGGTATCCGCCAGTGCGATACAACACTCCGCACCGGATGGCAGCATGGCACCATAAAGAAGGTCGATGGCCCGCACGGTCTCACCGGGCTGAAAGCCTGCCTGGGTGGCATCCTGCTCATAAAGCCCCTGGAACATTTCCTGGGTCAGAGTGATCTCCTGATCCAGATCATCCAGGTTCTCAATAGCCACGATCACCGTCATGATCTTCGTCATGGAAGCTGGATAGATCTTCTCATCGCCCTTCATATTTCCGATGATCTTTCCGCCTTTTACCTGCATCAGCACTGCGTAGGGACTGTTGATACCGCTCATCTCAAGCTTACGGACAACCGGTCTCTGCAGAGACTCCATCCAGTCACCTACCCCTTTATTCCAGCCGATGATCACTACAAGTGTCAGGATCACGATAGCCTCTACCACCAGGCAGAGTATCATTTTTATTTTGTTTACCTGTTTTTTTATTTTCTTCGCTTTACGCTTTTTTGATTTCAATTTATACTCCCTGTTCCGACAAATTCATCTGTAAGTTTTACTTACAGAAACGTTTTCCCCATCTTTTTTATATTAACATGATTATTATTTTCTTCTGTAAAATCTATATGAAAAAGCTCTGATGAGCTTTCGGTCTGTTACAACTCTGTTTGTGCCTTATTGTAGGATTTTTGCCCCCAAAAATCAAGGTGTATAAATGTATAAAAAAATACCCCATACAAAGTTTCCTCTGTACAGGGTATTTAAAATTTATTACTGAGCTAATTTAATCGGGTTAAGCTTAACACCAGGTCCCATTGTCGGAGCGATTGTAACGCTCTTCAGATACTGACCTTTCAGTGTGCTAGGTCTAGCCTTTGTGATAGCTCCCATAAGCGTCTGGAAGTTGTCGCTTAACTGCTCCTCGGTAAAGGAAGCCTTTCCGATCGGAACATGGATGATGTTGGATTTGTCAAGACGATACTCGATCTTACCTGCTTTAATGTCGTTAACAGCTTTTGTTACGTCCATTGTTACAGTACCAGCTTTCGGGTTTGGCATTAAACCTTTCGGTCCAAGTACACGACCAAGACGACCTACAACGCCCATCATATCCGGTGTTGCAACTACAACGTCAAAGTCAAGCCATCCCTCGTTCTGGATCTTCGGAATGAGGTCCTCAGCTCCTACGAAGTCTGCTCCTGCTGCCTTTGCCTCTTCTGCCTTAGCATCTTTAGCAAATACAAGTACACGAACTTTTTTACCTGTTCCGTGTGGCAGAACAACTGCTCCACGGATCTGCTGATCTGCGTGACGTCCATCGCAGCCTGTACGGATGTGAACTTCGATGGTCTCGTCGAACTTAGCTACAGCTGCTTTTTTAACAAGGCTGATAGCCTCTGGTGCATCATATAATGTTGCGCGGTCTACTGCTTTCGCAGCTTCCACATATTTCTTTCCTCGTTTCATTTCTATAACCTCCTGTGGTATTTGCGGGGAAAAGCCCTCCCACTTGAAAATTTCACTTTTTCTACGGGAACCCCGAACTTAAGCTTCGGTATTTATTAGTCTACGACTTCGATTCCCATACTTCTTGCTGTACCGGCGATCATGCTCATAGCAGCCTCGATGGATGCTGCATTGAGGTCTTTCATCTTCAGCTCAGCGATCTCCTGAACCTGTGCCTTAGTAACTTTAGCTACTTTGGTCTTGTTCGGTGTACCGGAACCAGATTTGATGTTTGCAGCTTTCTTAAGAAGAACTGCTGCCGGCGGAGTCTTGGTTATGAAGCTGAAACTTCTGTCAGCGTAAACAGTGATGACAACCGGGATGATAAGATCTCCCTGATCAGCTGTTCTTGCGTTGAACTCCTTAGTAAACTGTACGATGTTTACACCATGCTGTCCAAGAGCCGGACCTACAGGTGGTGCTGGAGTTGCTTTACCAGCCGGAATCTGTAATTTGATATATCCTGTTACTTTCTTTGCCATTTTCGGCACCTCCTATGTGGTATTGGCGGGGGTGTGTCCCTCCCACTTGCTGTTACCTTGTTTTTGAATTACTCAGCTTTTTTGATTTCTGTGAAACTTATTTCTACCGGTGTTTCACGACCGAAAAGCTCAACATTGATCGTTACCGTCTGTTTCTGCATGTTGATACCTGTGATCACACCTGCGGTATCTTTCCATGCACCACCGGTAACGACTACCATGTCGCCCTCTGCGAAGTCCACTTCGATATCCGGTTTCTGGATACCAAGCGGCATCATTTCCTCTTCTGTAAGAGGCACAGGCTTTGATCCTGGTCCTACGAATCCTGTAACACCGCGGGTATTACGGACAACGTACCAGGTATCGTCATTCATCACCATATTGAGAAGCACATAGCCTGGAAACATCTTTTTCTGAACCTGTCTTGAGGTTCCGTTCTTCATCTCCACTACATCCTGCAGCGGAACACGTACCTCCAGGATCTGGTCTTCCAGGTGTCTGTTCTCGATCGTCTTTTCAATGTTGGCTTTTACCTTGTTCTCATACCCGGAATAGGTATGGACAACGTACCATTTTGCTGCTTCTGACATATAATCACCTTGTCCTTACTTCATTAAGAAATTAATGCATTCCAGAATTCCGGAATCCATTACACTGATAACCACTGCCAGGATGATCGTGATGATCACGACCACAACAGTCTGCTTTGCCAGTGTGGGACGGTCTGTCCAGACAATCTTCTCAAATTCTGACTGAAGTCCCTGAAACCAACTTTTCTTCTGCGGCTTATCCTCAGATTTCTGTTTTTCCATAGCATAACCTCACAAATCTCTGTGATTACTTTGTTTCCTTGTGCAGAGTGTGTGTATGACAGAACTTACAATATTTCTTGGTCTCCATTCTCTCAGGATGGTTCTTTTTCTCCTTCGTCATATTGTAGTTACGCTGCTTGCACTCGGTGCATGCTAATGTAATCTTAACGCGCACAACTTCCACCTCCAGTGTTTTCATTTGCATGGTCTTCTATGCCGCCCGGAACGTATATCCGTCGTCATTTTCGGGCATAAAAAAAAGACCTAACTTCCATGTCGCTCGTCAATTTTATCACAGAGCAGGTGTGCAAGTCAAGCCTTTTTCGCTTAAATATAAAGAATTTCACAGATTCCGTACGGACGTCTCAAGTGCGCAAACCCGATTCTGCTTCGCTGCATTTCGTTTTCGGGACGTCGCCCCTGTACAGAAAGTAATAAGAAGACCCTTATGTGCAGGCACAACATGTCTTCTTCTGTCTTCCTGCACACTTTCAACTTCTATTAAAAGTAGTCATAACCACCGTGGATATCCACCACACTGCCGTTCATATATCCGTTAGACAGCACTGCATAAGCCATATCCGCCACTTCCTCCACAGTTCCAAACCTGTGGAGTGCGATCTTCCGGTTGATACGGTCGTAGCTCTCCTGGGTGCGGGCGCTGTGCCACGGAGTTTCGATGAAGCCAGGTGCAATAGCGTTGACTGTGATGCCCTTTGGCTCAAATTCCTTTACCAGGGATCTTGTCAGGAAATGGATGGCTGCCTTGGTGACTCCATATACAAGGGAGGAAGAATACGCCTGCTGTCCTGCATAGGAACCGGTAAAGAGCACACTGCCGCCCTCTACCATCATGGATCTCAGCTCTTTGACCATAAATACAGGTACGGAAAGATTGGTGTTTACGATCCGTGTCCACTCCTCAAAGCTGTAGTCTTCATATTTTGCGTAGGTGCTGATGCCGGCATTGCTTACAAGCCAGTCAATATGGTCTGTCTGCTTTTTCAGCTCCTCCACAAAAACCATCATCTCTTCATAGGAAGACATATCTGCCTTTATCAAAGTCACCTGAGATCTTTTTTCCTCAGGAAGGCTCTCCTGAAACGACAGTGCCTTCTTCTCATCATGTCCATATGTTACGAAGATCCTGTCAGCTTTTGCTGACTCTGCCAGGATCTTTTCGGCGATCCCTCTTCCGATTCCGGAGGTACCGCCTGTGATCACAGTTATTTTTCCCATTTTACAGCTCCATCAGTTCATCAAATATCGGTTTCGGTATATAAGGCTGCTGATTGTGGATCGGCTCACCCAGACAGGTCTTCGGGTATGCGTAGGTTCCATGCTCCAGCATGATCTCCAAAAGCTCCGGCCCGTTCTGCTCCAGGAATCCACCGGCATATTTTTCCACGTCTTCTCCCTGGATGCGCTTTGCAGGAATTCCGTAGGCCTGCGCCACATCTGTAAAATCGCAGGACGAGAATCCGCTGCCATCGGAGGTATCCGCATATACACAGTCAAAATAATCTCTCTGAAGATGACGGATCATTCCCAGCGCCTCATTATTCATTACGATCATCTTCACCGGGATATTCTCGCGCTTCACCCACTGCAGCTCCTGGATATTCATCTGGAAGGCTCCGTCTCCGCAGATACATGCCACCGGCTTGCCGGTAGCATAATAAGCTCCGATAGCCGCCGGAAGTGCATATCCCATAGCACCATGTCCGCCGGAAAAAAGTGTCTTCTGCCCCTGCTGATTGTGGAAGGACTGATAGCTCCAGACCATATGCTGTCCCACATCCACAGCAACCGCTCCGGTATCGGAAAGCTGATCACTCAAGTATGCGATCATGCGGTTCGGATAACGCTGCGGTGTCTCATCGTCCACTTTCCAGAGTTCCTTACGGATCTTCTGGCAGACAGCAAGCCATTCCTCATAGGAACCGATCTGTGCCTGCTGCTCTGTCAGCTTACGCACCACAGTCTCTGCGCTGACGCAAAAGCATTTCTCACCTTCTCTTCCCTCATGGATCTCTCTTTGAAGATTATAAGGATCAATATCCACACGGATGATTTCGGCATTCTTCGCAAACTCATGAACCTTAGTACCAATCTGACGGGTACACAGGGAAATTCCAAAGCAGAGCAGAAGGTCGCTTTTTGCATTGGCGATCATATTTGCATACCGGTGTCCGTAGGCACCTCCGATGCACCCGAAGTTCAAAGGATCATCAAAGCTCAGTGCGGACCGGGCAAGTACGCTTGTGATCACTGGAATGTGATGGGCACGCGCCAGATCTGTGAGCATTTTTTCTGCTTCTCCGGAAGCTCCGTGACCGATCATAAATACCGGCCGTTTTGCAGTCCTGATCTTATTCAGAATATATTCTGCCGCCTCTGCTCCATCAGAAGAATCCGCCTTTGCAACTGCATCCTTGTAAAAGGCTGCCCCGTTTTCCGGATCATTTTTTCCATATACAGCTGTCTCGATCTCTTCCTCGGAAAATTCCATATCATAAGCCGGATCTTCCACCTCGCCTCTCTGCACGTTCATGGGAAGATCGATAAGAACCGGTCCCTTTCGACCTGTATTGGCGATCTGCCATGCAAGATTCAGTTCACGAACGATATTTTTCGGATCACGGACCTGCACCGCGTATTTGGTTACCGGCTTTGCCATGGAAACCATATCGATCTCCTGAAAGCCCTGCTGACGAAGGCCTGTAATACCGGAATATTCATAGGTATTCAGCTGTCCGGTGATAAAGATCACCGGAAGAGAATCGAAATACGCATCTGCCACACCGGAAAGCAGATTGGCAGCTCCCGGACCACTGGTGGCATAGGCACAGCCGCAGGCATTCTTTGCCTGAGCATAACCACAGGCGGCAAAAGCAGCTCCCTGCTCATGATAGCTGGAATGACTTCTTACATGGGGATTCTTCTCAATGGAATCTACCAGATGTGCGATCATGGTTCCCTGGTATCCAAAGAAATCATGGATCCCTTTTTTCTGCAAAAATTCCACAACATAATCTGTAAGCTTGACCTTAGACATATTTTTTTACCTTCTCCATATACGAGATCCTTCCTGTTTTTTCCAGATACTTAAGATACAGGTCAAAAACCTCCGGATCTGTTTCAAATGCTTCTTCATATTTCAGGCAGCGATCATTCATCCTGGTATATCCTGCAAATGCTTTTTCCAGTTCCACATAATCTTCATTTTTGAAGAGATTCCGGATATAGCTGAGCTTTTTGCGATAAGCCAGTGCACAGGTATATTTTTCCCCGCAGAATTTTGCATAATCCCAGCACTGTGCAAGATATTCCCGGTAATTCATTCCAAACTGCCTGCGCTTTTCCCTTTTCTTCCTGACAGAAGCAAATTTCTTCAGTTCCTTTGACTGCTGCAGAAATTCCTCACATGGGATCAGTGTGCTGCACACCACCAGCGAGCCGGGAACATAGTTTTCCATTGACTTATTTCGATAATTTTTGCCGTAGGCCCGGGTGAGATAGCTGTCTGTGTTTCCCGGGACCATAAAGGATTCTCCTCCAAGCATTGCCTCCCCGGGATTTTCAAAAATATGCGCAGGAAAATAAAGATTCTGGTCAAAATATCGGAGTACATATGTTTTTGCGCCATCCTGCGGCTGCCGGAGCAGATCCCGGAATATGCTCTTTGCCAGCCAGCCTCGTCCGCAAAGGGAAAGGACTCGCACCATCCAGATACATCCCAGCTCACGCCGGTTCCGCCACTCGCCTTTTTTTCCGTAGATCCTCTTCCATCCCTCTTCGCGCATACGGTTCCAGAGATATTTTCCCTTTGGGCCATATTCACACTGCAGCGGAAGGATATTGATCCCCAGTCCCGGATGTTTGTATTTTCCGTACTCGTCCAGCTTATAAAACAACGTATCTTTATCTGTATAACGCAGAAAAAATCCGGGGAAACGGCTGTTATTCTCCATAGATTCCAGAGTTCTGCGCAGCTCTGGTTCTTCATCAAAGATATTTTTAAACCGGGCCATATCACCGGTCTTCATATAAATATCATTGCTTGCCGGATTCATGGGAAAAGGGCGCTCCGTTACCGCACAGAGGGTAAGATACGGAGAAAGATAATATGTGATCTTATTTTTTCTGCATATGGTATCTATTTCTTTTAGAAGTTCCAGTACTTTCTGCTGTTCTCTGTTCAATACACTCTGCCTCGTTTCTGTTGATCTGTCATTACAGGATCCGCTTCAGAAGCTCCTGAAGCTCCTCCTGACTTTTATACTTATCCAGCCAGCTGTTCAGAAATTCTGTCACGTCTGCCTTCTTTGCGAAAAATCCGGTACGCCGGCTTCCATCGTAAAGATCCTCCAGGAAGATCCTGGAAAGCTCATTTTTTATATAGGGATGCGGCTCATGATCCAATGCCAGGAAATAATTTTCGAAGGCTTCCCGGGTACGCCCCTGTTTCTTCCGGATATCTCCCAGAAGCTTGTATACCTCTCCCTGCCATTCCTTATGGACCAGAAAGCTGCGGATCTCCTCTGCCAGATATTCCATCTCGCCCTCTTCCTCACTGCACAGGATCCTGGTACGGCCCTCTGCCAGTGCTTTGGGATAGCCGAATCTCTGCCATGCACAGGTAAGTGCCTCTTTGTACACCGGCTCCTCAAGAGTTCCCTCCCTTGGAGAATTACCGATGATCCCCAGTTCTTTGCAAAGCTCTCTCACCAGCTCTTCCAGCTCCCCTTTTGTACGGACGGAAGATACCTTCGCAAGATAAAGAGCGCCTCTGATCTCCTCATCCTCCGGCATCAGTCTGCTCCAGAACTCCATCAGAGAGAGTGCTTCTGATCTTCTCTGGCTTCCAAGCAGATCCCGACAGTCCCGGATCGCCTGGGACTTCTGTTTTTTCAGGAATTTATCCAGTTCCAGCTGCACAATGCCGTTATTGGTGCATTCTCTGGCTTTCAGATACTCTGCCATTGCTTCGTTCCGGAGGCCCTTTTTCCAGAGAAGATCCCCCTTATATTTCATAAAATATCCATCCTGGGGAAATACTCTCAGGCAGTAAGACAGAAATTTCTCCGCTTCTGAAGCATTCTGCGGTCCTTCCAGGCGCTCCATCACAAACCGGCATTTAAATTTCAGGAATCCCGGAGCATCCGGATATTTTCTGAGAAGATCATCCACAATCGCCTCTGCTTCCTGCATTTCTTTAAATTCATAGTGGCTGGCTGCTTTTCGGAAACGTCGGATATCCTCCACTGTCTGCTCCATTTCCGGAGTAAGATGATCCATTTTCTTGCGTACCTCGTACATACGGTATGCCTTGGAAACACGCTCCTGATAGATCAGTGTCAGCATGGCCGCCTGAAAAGCCTCATCCTCCAGCGGGATCAGGACCGGATGATAGAACGGACGGATCCCCTTAAAATCCTCACGTCCGATAAACTCCATGCTGAGCTGTACACGGTAATACTCCTCAAAGATCTCACCAAGCACATCATATCTTCTCTCTTTCAGCAGGGTCTCCGCTGTTTTTTCGGATCTCATCAGTCGGGCAGACACATCCCGGGCTACAACACCGGCTTTGATCCTTCTTCGTCTGTCATCCTGTTTATGGTCTCCCTTTGCCATAAGAAGGCAGTAGAATTTGCGGAAAAGCATCTGTCTGCGGATACGTTTTTTGTCGATCCTTGGCATATATTCATCCCGCACCTCCTGATAGCTGGCGCCCGGAACATCAACAGACTCATGAGATTCTCTTTCCCCATGAGGCGGTATATAGGACCATTCGTCCCCGTAATGCCAGATCAGATAATCGCTGGTCCTGTGAGGAATCATAACCTTTTCGCCCTCGAAGTCCATATATTTTACAGGGAACATCATATCCTTGTCAAAAAGAAACGGGCAGCCTCCCCATCGCATGGCATAGCGGCTGCACTCCTCTTCTTTATAAGAAAACATGATCTTCTCCAATTTCTTTAAGGTTCTGTCCTTTCCGCAGAAGGTATAGCGGAAAAGCCAGTACAGATACCGCCAGGGAGAAATTTCCCATCTGACTCCCACGACCATGCTGATATTCAGAAGTTCCGTATAGATCATCATATGGTCCCGGTATTTCTCATACTCACGGTCATCATCCGGAATGGGATCCAGAGTCAGTACGTCAATGATCTCACCAGCCTTGTCGTCTCCTATGATCTGATGCTTGTGGATCGCACAGGTATCCGTACTTCCGTAGCGCGGAAAACCGTTGGTATAATTACGATCCACTTCTGCACAATAAACCGCCCGGTTCGGCGGCATCTCGTTCTGACATATTTCTACAAATTTATCCCAGTCACTTTTGGGCATGTAAATGTCCACATCATCGTCCCATGGGATAAAGCCTTCATTTCGAAGAACACCGATCAGAGTACCTCCGGCCATTACATATCTAAGATCATGCTTTTTGCAGATCGCGTCAACCTCCCGGAAGAGCTGCAAAAGAAGCTTCTGTTTTTCTGTCATCTGTCAACCTCTTTGATTAATTATTTTCAAAAGCTCAGCCAGAGTTTCTGATTCTTCATAAAAAAATCTCGTACATTCTGTCCGTCTGTCACGAATCATGATGACCAGCTCCTGAAGCAGATAGCGAAGACCATTTCCCTCAAAATTAAAGCTGTAGCGTTTCAGGAATTCCTGACCTTCTATTTTGGCTTCAAAATATCCGGTATTCCACCAGTCACCGGGTACGGTGATACGCCCCCTGGTTCCGATGATCGCAAGCTCGTTTTCCACATCCACCGTTGTTCCAATCTCAATGGTCGCCAGTGCCCGGAGATACTTCATCGTGATCATATCATAAATAAAGCAGCCGTCACTGCTTTTCACCGCATTGCTCTTCACCTCCAGGTAATCCTTACCGAGAAGCTTGATGCATGCACACAGCGCCTGGCTGACTGTTTCGCTGAAATTTTTTCCGCCCTCAAAATCATCCTGTGAAATCGCGCATTTTACAGCTACCACATCTCCCACAAGCGCTCCATGTGTCAGCCAGACGAGCTGCGTAAAAGCGCGCAGATAGACCATGGTAAGCTTCTCTACCAGAACAACCTGATGTGCCTTTGCCAGTGCAAACAGCTCTCTTATCTCTTCCGGTTCCAGAGCCATAGGCGTGTCACTGATCACATATTTATCACATTCCAGTGCCTTTCGGATATAATCTGCCCTGTTTTTCAGACCGGATCGGATATAAATGATATCCAATCCTTCCAGAAACTGCCCGTAATCTGTACCATAAGAGTCAAGTTCGTATCTGTCACAGAATTCTCTCGCAACAAAAACGTCCTCGGAATACACACTTTCTACATGCAGTCCGCTGACATACTTGGACTCCATCACCATTTCGTTGTCCTCTGTATCATCCGTAACAATGCCCATGCTGTAGATCATACCCTCACTTCTGAGCTTGGTACTGGAAATATTTTTGGTACGTTCCAGATAAACGACCTCACAGTAATTCTTCAGATAATCAAATTTGCCACGCCAGTCCGAACCGACTACCAGAAGGTCGATATTGTATTTTGTAATGTCATTTAGCTTCTGCCCCTGATATTCCTCTACAATGATCTCATCCGCAAAACCAGTCTTGCGGACATTTTCGATACGCTTCAGAAGGCTGTCCTGTACATTCAGCTTGCCGCGTTCGATATCATAGCTTTCACTGGTGACACCCACAACAAGATAATCCCCCAGCTCCCTGGCTCTTTTCAGAATATTGTAATGTCCCTGGTGGAACAGATCAAAGGTACCGTAAGTAATGACTTTTTTCATTATTAATTTAATCCTGCGCTTTCTCTTCTTTATTTTTCAAAAGCACTTCCATTTCCCCCTGCGGTTCTGTGATCTTTAATATATCATCCAGGTCCTGGAGCTGCTCAAATTCCTGTGGAGCTCCGGCATCATCCATGCCTTCCTCCATCTCAAGATCCTCATCTACAAAGAAATCCTCGCCACGGATTTCTTCCGTCTCTTCTGTCTCATGTTCCAGTACAGCCGCCACATCGTCCTTCACCTTACGTGCATCCTCCTCGTCCAGAGTTGCCGCAAGCTCCTCAATGGCTTTCTTTCTTTTCAGTATGATCTCATAACGGTCATCTTCATCATATTCATCCTCAAGTCCTTCATCCTGCACCTGCCTCTCACGTTTGAACAGAATAAATGTAAGCAGGTTTAGTACCCCTCCGTAGAGGAAAGATACCGGCTTGCTTCCAAGGATCAGCACAAGCACCCAGGATACTCCGAAAAGCACCCAGACATTCAGCATCTGCGGGATGCTGAGAAGAAGCAGGCCGTTGAGTACGATCATGATCGGATAATGGAAAAAATAAATCCCCATGGTATTTCTTCCAACAAAGGTAACCGGCAGCTTCACATCCGGGATCAATGCCAGAAGCGTCAGCACCAGCACAAAAGATACCAGATACATCAGAAGGCGGATCAGCATTCCTGTGATATCATCCATTCCCGATAACTGATACGTATGATTCCCACGGAAAATATCTACCGGGATCTCATTGGCGATCATAAAATTCGGAACTGCATACAAAAGCAGGGCTGAAACCAGGAGCAGGATCCATTTACCCTTGAATTTACGGACCACGTCTGTGTAATCACTCTTCCACAGATAGCCTGCCACAAAAAACGGAAAAAATACAACAATCCTGGAGCTTGAAAGATAAGTCGTAAATTCCGGTCTTGTTCCTGCCCACAATGCAAAAATAATGCTCAGAGGCACGATAAAACGTATCTTGCCAAGTGCTTCGATAGTCAGCCTGTAGATAAACAGTGCCAACACATACCACATAACTGTTCCGGACGGACGGAGCAGCTCATAATCCATGCTTCTGCCGGTCCAGATATAAGCATACCAGGTCAGACTGTATCCAAGAATATAAGGGATCAGCAGATTCTTCACATTCTTCAGTACATCCTGTGGCTTCTTGGAAAGATATCCAGATATAAAAATAAAAGCAGGCATGTGAAAAATGGTGATCCCATACCATACATAACGCACCACCATGTCCACCTTGACCAGCTGAAATGCGATCAGATGATTAAATACGACAAGAAAGATCAGTACTACTTTAATGTTATCGACCAGGTAAGAATACGGAACTCCCTGGCTATCCGTTCTCTGTTTCATTTGTTTCCACCTTGTAATATTTGATAAAAGTATGAATAAATAATAACATATATTTATGAATTTGGAAATAAAGAATTAATATATGTCAGAATTATTCACCTCTTCCAGAATTTTTCAACGGTATTTCCATATCCCGTGGAGCGCATAGGAAACAAAGAAAAACAGACTCTTCAGCGGACCATATCCCACATACCGATACACCTGATAAGTCATTGCCGCAGACTTCAGCTTATTTCTGGATTTCCCCCCTTCACTGAGCCGGTATTTCAGGTAAGGTCTGTTGATCCCTGCTGCAAATCCTCCCTTTCTCAGGATCCGGAGCCAGGTAATGTAATCTTCATGGCTGTCATCATGCTCCATTGGAAACGCAAGTGCATCTTCTCTGCGCAGCAATACGGAAGAACAGTTGATGCTGTTATGCTTCAGAAGCTCCCTGTATGTGATCCGTTCCTTTACCGGAATATATTTGCCGGTAGTGCGCCCATCCGGCGTCATCAGCTCTCTTCCGGTGGAGCAGATCGCACAGCCGGTCTGTTCCATAACCTCTGTCTGGGATTTCAGCTTGCCCTTTTCCCACCAGTCATCCGCATCCAGAAATGCGATATATTTTCCCCGGGCTTCCTTTACGCCCCGGTTTCTGGAACGGGCAGCCCCCATATTCTGTTCATTTTGGATATAACGGATCTTTCCGCTGTCCATATATTTCATTACAGCAAGTTCTGTGCCGTCTGCAGAACAGTCATCAATGACCAGCACTTCTACCGGAACCTCCTGTCCCAGTGCTGATTCGATCGCTTTTCCAATATATCTTTCCCCGTTATATACGGGCATCACTACGGAAACCAACGGCTTTTCCATAAAAACAACCTCCGTCCTCTCTATCCACAAAATGCGCGTCAGGATGATCTGCCGCAGCCTGACACGCATTTCGTTTCGTTACTTATTTTTTGTCTTCGGAATCCTTAAGAGCGTTCTTCTGATTATCATCCACGCCCTCGGAAACTTCTTTCTGGAAAAAGATCTTTACAGTCATAAACAGAAGCTTGATATCCAGAAGGAATGAATAATTTTCAATATAAAACAGATCCAGCTTCAGCTTATCATACGGTGTGGTGTTATATTTGCCATATACCTGAGCATAACCGGTCAGTCCGGCTTTTACCTTAAGACGATAGTGGAATTCCGGGATTTCCTGCTCATATTCCTGCATGATCACATCTCGTTCCGGACGTGGACCTACAAGAGACATATCACCCATAAACACGTTAAACAGCTGGGGAAGCTCATCCAGATGCAGGTTACGCAGAACATGTCCTACCGGTGTGATACGGGAATCGTGCTTAGACGCAAGACGCGCTCCGTTCTTCTCGGAATCCACACACATGCTTCGGAATTTCCGGATGCGGAATTCCTTTCCCTGATAGGTAAGACGATCCTGGAGATAAAATACCGGACCGCCGTCATAAGCCTTCACCGCAATGGCAATGATCAGCATGATGGGTGAGGATACGATGATCCCAAGTCCGGAAACAATGATATCCAGAACTCTCTTGGCTGCACGCTGCTCCATGGAAAGTCCCTGATTCCTGCACATCAGAAGCGGCGTATCAAACAGATGGATCCTGTCTGTTCCAAGCAGGATGATATCGGAAATCTTCGGGCTCATATAGCAGCGGATGGAATGAGAAAAACAGTATTTCAGATACCTGTTTCGGATCTGGGACGGAAGATCCCAGATGATCACGCCTTCATAATCTTCCATCATGGCATGGATCTTCTCTTCGCCCTCACGGATATGAACCTTACCGCTGATATCGTATTTATCCTTTCGGGTGTTCATCTTGTGGATCACATCACCGGGATCACGGTCTCCGTAGATTACCAGCAGCCTTCTGGCTCCGTACAGTCTGGAGTAAATATACCTGGAGCCCCAGATCCACAGTACCGTCACAACAAGCTGGACTCCGGTCATTTCGATCACCGGTCTGGCCGACATAAACCATCTGTTGATCAGTGTGATCTGAAAATACGTCACAACATTGGTACAGATCGTTGCCAGCGTCAATGAATAAAATACATCGATACGCTTCAGATAGCCTACCTTCAGACCTCCGTAAAGCTTGGCAAACATCAGATAGATCAGCGCATAGATCAGGATCATTACCCAGTTACCTTTTCTCCAGAATGGCTTCAGGATCAGGTCACTGTAAAAATCATACCATACATAAGCAAAGATCGCTGCCTGTGCGATTACGATCAGACTTGCCAGACAAAATACCACAAATCTCTTATAATCTTCTCTTTTACTTCTATTCACAGATTTTTCTTCCTTCCTGAGGAGTAGATATTAACTTCATCATTATAGCCAATATATACTCTTACGTCCAGAGATTCCTCTGATTTTTCTCCTGATATTTTCCTGTCAGGATGTTTTTTTCCGTGACTATAGCAAAAATCCCCAGGAGCTTACCCGGGGATTTTTGGCTGTATATATTTATTTTTCTTTTTCAGTTTCCACGCCTTTTCGAATTATTCATTCACCAGGTTATACTCTTCGATGGATTTGTTGATGGAATCTGCCATGTTTTTCACAGCTGTATCCACATCCTCTTTTCCGTTGAGCATGCTCTCAATCTCGGATTCCACGGTAGCTCTTGCCTCCGGGAATACACTTAACAGAGCGCCTACATAGTCGGCGGAAGAATCATGGAGCTGGTCGATCGCTGTCTGGAACTGCGGATATTTTGCAACATTATCCTTAAATACCTGCTCTTCCTGAGACTTTACAGTTACAGGGAAATATCCGGTCTGTGCGTTCCAGTAAGCCTGAGACTCCGGAGAGATCAGGAATTTCACGAACTCCCATGTTGCACGAAGCTTTTTCGGATCATTGTTGTTCAGTGCCCAAAGAGATGCACCACCGATGGAAACACCGCCCTCGTCACTGGATTTGATCTTCGGGAAGTATGCAGTACCAACCTCAAATTTTCCGTTTACATCCTGAAGGATCTGTTTCAGGGAAGCTGTGGAGCCAAGAGTGATCGCAGATTTTCCTGCTGAGAAATCTGCCAGACCAGCATCGCCGCCTTTTCCTACGACCGGTGCGAAGCCCTTGTCGTTAAGATCCTTCCATGCTGTAAGGATATTCTTTGCAGCATCATTCTCGTCAAAAGCAACAGCTGTAGCAGCCTCTTTACGTCCGTTTCCGTTGTTTGCATACTCAAGGCCCTGCTTTCCGATAAACTGCTCGAAGAACCATCCGTAGATTCCAAGAGACATTACCTCGCCTGCGCCGCCTTTGTCCAGAAGATCCTGTCCGATCTCACCGATGCCCTCCAGGCTGTCCGGAATTTCTGTGATGCCTGCTTTATCAAACATGTCCTTGTTGTAATACATGATCGGTGTGGAAGAGTTGAACGGCATGGAGTACAGCTCATTGTCGATGGTGTAGTATGCAGCCAGGTTCGGCTCGATCTCAGATACATCGTAGCTGTCTGCGTCGATCATCTGCTGCATAGGCACGATCCATCCGGAATCGATCATGAATCTTGTTCCGATCTCATATACCTGTACAAGATCCGCACCCATGTTTCCGATCTGTGCACTTTTCAGCTTGTTCAGGGAATCATCATATTCACCCTGATACTGAGCATCTACAGTAATTCCGTATTCATTCTCATCGTTGAATTTTTTTACCAGTGTATCGATTGCCTCACCATTGACACCACCCATGGAATGCCAGAAGGTAATGGTAGTTCCGTCTACATCGGAAGCATCTGCCATTTCCACTTTTTCATCTGTGCCGGCATCTGCGGCGAATACAGTTACTCCGGAAAGAGAACCGATAGTCATTGCTGTGGTAAGGAAAGCTGCGATGATTTTTTTCTTCATAACTTTTTTCTCCTCTTGAAAAATTTTCTCTTTTTTCATTTTTTTATATAAGATGAACTGCCCGTCTTACGACTTTGCAGTATCTTTTTGCATTATTTTTCCCCTTACAGCAGGATGCTGCAGGGTTGCTGCCTGCTCCGATATCAGCCCTTAACTGCACCCGAGAACATTCCTCTGATCAGCTGTTTCTGTCCAACGATAAAAATGGAAATGGACGGAATGATGATCATAACAACACCTGCGATCATCAGGGTGATGGACTGTGAATCCACACTATCCAGCATACTGATACCGATCTGAACGGTCCGCATATTGTTGGAGCCTGTTACAAGCAGCGGCCACATGTACATATTCCATGCGTTGATAAAGGTATACACTGCCATAGCGCCAATAGCGGATTTTGTCAGCGGAAGCAGGATCCTTACGATAAATTTCAGATTGCTGCAGCCATCAAGCTTTGCCGATTCATACAGTGAGATCGGGAAAGTCATGTAAAACTGGCGGAACAGGAAAATTCCCATTGCGGATGTAAGGTAAGGCACGATCAGTACCTGATAAGTATCCAGCATTCCCCAGCTTGATACAGTCAGGTAGTTGGAAATGATCGTTGCCTCTCCCGGAACCATCATGGTTGCCATCACAACCATGAAGAGAATACCTTTTCCTTTGAATTCCAGGAAAGAAAACGCAAAAGCAGCAAGAGAACAGGTAATGATCTGTCCGATGGTAATGCATCCCGCCATGATAAAGGAATTCAATATGAATCGGAGAAGTGGAACGGTGCGGAATGCATTGATAAAGTTGGAAAAGGTCGGATTCTTGGGAAAGAGATTCAACTCTGTAGTAAACAGTTCACTGGAAGGCATCAGTGCAATACTGATGGCATAAAGCAATGGAAGCAGGATCAGAACTGCAAACACCACATTTGCCGTAACACGGAGTGCTGTTCTTGTCCTTCTCTTTGCAAGAGCTTTTGCATTCATAGCTTTTTTCAGCTCCAGAAGCTCCTCTTTTGACATATTTCCCACTGCCGGGACTGCCATATTTTCCATCTGGCTCATCAGTAATTCACTCCCTTCTTCTCAATACGGAACATGATCAGTGTGATGATCATGATGATCACAAACAGGATAACCGACTGGGCTGCCGCACTTCCGAAGCGGTAGTTAAAAAACGCATCCCTGTAAATGGAATAAACAATAACATTGGTAGACTCATTAGGACCACCCTCTGTCAGGATCTTGATCTGTCCAAAGGACTGAAAGGCCTGTATGATATTTACCACCAGTGTGTAAAACATGATCGGGGAAAGTCCCGGAAGCGTCAGGCTGAAAAACTGCTGCACACTGCTGGCTCCATCTACAGAAGCTCTCTCATAAATGGTCTCATCAATATTCCCGAGTCCTGCGGAAAAATACAGAAAATTGATCCCGCTGTTCAGCCACGCAGTAAGAATGGCTACGCAGATCAAAGCCGTGTTCGGATCGTTCAGCCAGTTGATATTCAGGCCGGTAAGCTTGTTCACAATGCCTACTGCCGGGTGGAGCATGATCTGGAAGATCATTGCCGCAGAACTGGATGCAATAGCCATTGGCAGAGCATAAGATGTACTGAACACCCGGATTCCCGGAAACGCCTTGTTACAAAGCACTGCTGCGATCAGACCAAGAAGCATGCCGCCGACCACAACGATCAGCACAAAGATCAGCGTCACCTTCAGACTGTTGATAAAGGATGCTGACTGAAGCAGTTCTTTATAGTTTCCCAGACCAACGTACAGCTTTGCCTGTCCCATCTTGTTAGTCTTGTAAAGACTTAAATAAATTGTTTTCACAAACGGATAAAACAGAAAAATTCCAAAAATAAGCATACAAGGCACCAGATATAAGTACGGTGTGATCTTGCTTTTGCTGTTATTTTCCATAACTATTTCTCCTCCTTGCATAATCAGATTCTATCTACAGGCTGATCTGCCTGTACTCAAGCTCTTCCGTGACATAAATTCATGACACAAAAATATTTTCTTCTGTCTCCGGATCAAACACATGGGCCTTCTCCATATCAAAATACAGAGAAACCTTCTCCCCTACCTGTGTCTGATTTTCCGGACTTAAGCGGACTGCCAGGGTTTTGCCCTGCTCATCAAAATAGAGGATCACTTCCGCTCCCAGCATCTCGCGGTTTACTACAGGCTCATCTACATCTACGCTTTCATTTTCAATACCAAGCTTTTTCGCCTCATCAAACTCGTAGATATCCTCCGGACGGATTCCAAGGATCACGTGTCTGCCGTTATATCTGTCTGCAATCTGTTTTCCTCTGGTTCCGTCCAGATAAACCTTTTTCACAGTTTTGGCATCATCCAGAAGAAGGGCCGTGCGATTATTTTCTTCTGCTTTTACCGTACACCGGAAAAAGTTCATGGACGGAGAACCAAGGAAGCCTGCCACGAAAAGATTTACCGGATTGTCATAAATACTCTGCGGCGCTCCCACCTGCTGGATCAGACCATCCTTCATGACCACGATCTTAGTCCCAAGAGTCATGGCCTCTGTCTGGTCGTGCGTTACATAAATAATGGTGGTGTCCAGCTGTTTATGTAATTTCACAAGCTCCACACGCATCTGAGCACGGAGCTTTGCATCCAGGTTGGAAAGGGGCTCATCCATGAGAAAGGCTTTCGGCTTCCGAATAATTGCACTTCCAATGGCAACTCGCTGTTTCTGACCGCCGGAAAGAGCCGCCGGCCTCCGGTCAAGAAGCTGGTCGATCTCCAGGATCTTTGCCACCTCATGGACCTTTCTGTCGATCTCATCCTTCGGAAGCTTACGGATCTTCAGGGCGTATGCCATATTTCCATAAACTGTCATGTTCGGATATAAGGCATAGTTCTGGAACACCATGGACATTCCCCTCTCCTTCGGTTCCAGATAATTGGAAAGCTCACCGTCGATCCACAGCTCACCGTCTGTGATCTCCTCCAAGCCTGCGATGATACGCAAAGTGGTGGATTTTCCACATCCGGACGGACCTACAAAGATCACAAACTCTTTATCATGTATATCAAGATTAAAATCCTTCACACCGTAATGCTCCGAATCAAATTGCTTACATACATTTCTAAGTGCAATTTCTGACATTATTTATCTCCTTTCTCTTCTCTCGCTCACATAGTTTGTAGTATAGGATTTTTCCGGCTGTTCAGATATCGTGATTGAGATAAAGCTTTGTGAATTGTATGTTAAATTGTTTCAGAAATTATATGCAATTCCGTTAAATTCTTTCTCCAGAGTAAAATACCCATCGTGTTATGTTGCCACCTTCTTTCGCCGTCATCTCTGTCCTGCATCATATCTTCCAATTTTTATTACATTGATCACAACAGCTCTCTCCAATATGTCAGCAATATGGATATTTCCCGTCTCCTCGCATATCTGAATCAAATAAAAATAGAATATTCATATTTAATACTTGCCTCTCTTCCAGATAAATGCCAACTTTCAGGCTTTTATGATCACTTAATTTGTGCAATTTTTTATGTTATTTTAATTTTTTCTGTAAAATCTCAAATATATGCTTTGTTTTTGTCTAATTTTACCCTTGAAGTTTTGTACATAAGTTAAACAATACAAAATATTGTTCTTAAATTTTCTAACTTTTTGTTAGCCACCTCGTCCGAGAAGTGCTATAATAATCCCAGTCAGAAAAGAAATGCAGAATTCGTGTTACTGCGAACAGCGCGAACAGCAACATTACCGGAATCCATGCATCAGGAGGAGGAATTTGACATGATCACATTGAAAGCAGAGAAAAGAAACCCGAATGTAAAAGCTAAAAAATTAAGACGTGAGGGTTACGTCACAGGAATTCTTAGTGGAAAAGAAATGAAAGAGCCTGTAGCACTTCAGTTTAACGGTGCCGAGGCAGCCAAATTCATTAAAGCAAATAAAGAAGGTACACAGGTTTACTTGGACATCGAAGGCGAAAAAGTTGATGCCCTGGTAAAAAATATTGACTATAATCCAATTGAAAAACAGCTGATGGCTCTGGATTTCCAGGCACTGGTAGCCGGTGAGAAGGTTTCCACAACAGTCGCTGTTAAACTGGAGCACACCGACATGGTTCAGGGTATCGTTGAGCAGGAGATGGAAGAGATTCACTACAAAGCAGATCCGTCCAACCTTCTTGACACCATCGTCATCGACTTCAACGGCTATCCTGCAGACGTCCGTGATATCCATGTAAAAGACCTCCCGATCCCGGAAGGCAAACACGTCCACTTCATCACTCCTGAGGATGCAGTTGTTGTTCATATCGGTGAGTATGAGGCAGCTCCGGAAGAGGATGAGGACGCTGAAGGCGCTGAAGCTGAAGCGAAATAATTTTATAATTTCATATGAAATATTTCAGGGGATTGCTTGGTGGCAATCCCCTGGTTTTGTTTACATAATTCTAAGAATGTTATTTCATTTGTAATTTCTTTATCTCATCCAGCGGCAACCCGAAAAAATTAGAGATATCTTCCAGTGTAAATCTGCTTTCTTTGAGCATTTTCTGTGCGGTAAGCAGCGCCTGTTTCTGAAGCCCAATACTTTCGCCCTCTGTACCCCCTGTGTTCTGCCATCTGCTCTTGCATCATCACACATTTCCTGTACAGCCTGACACATATCAACACTCCTTAATAAATTTTTGTTAGCGATCTATAAACGCTCCGTCAAAAACTTCCCTACGGCGTATCGGCTTCGCCTTGTTTCTTAACCTCACTCTACTACTAAACGATTATATACAGATTTTATTATCACATTACTATATGTATCGGAAGCAAGGTTCTCTTTAATGTTCCTTATTTCCTTATGATAATCTCCTTTATCAATCTGATTTCTATAAATGACTTTCTTACAATTTGCAAATTGAATAGTCACTTCCGAAAATATTTCTTCACCATCTATATCAGTAATGATGCCTTCTCCCAGTTCTTTGTGGATAAGATGTTGTCCCACCATAATTTCTTTTTGATTTATATTTCCGGAATAATTGTCCACTATATATTGAATAAATGAATTTAATATGTAAATATAATCTTCAAAATTGTTTTCTATTTCTTTAAAACACCTATTTCTCCATTCTACAGAACTTCCATTTTGGTCATACAATAAATTTATTTCTGAACAAATATAAGAAACACCTGGAACAATGAAATAAGAAAATTGCTTAGGTACAATTAACTTTTGATGTTTAGACCAAAAAGCGTTTTTTCCAATCAATATATGAAGTAATAAATGTTCAATATAATTACAATAAACTAGACGTTCTGCTTTTTGGTACTCAAACGGTTGTTCTAATGCACATCCTGTATGCGAAAGCATATAGCCTTTATCTTCATCTATATGATGACAAAATAACCCTTCTTTAGTTCTTGAAATTCGCTTACTTTTAGTTTTACAAGTAGCATTTGTAAAATAATCATATTTAGCTGGTCCATATTTCTTTAATAAATATGACACAAATTCATCGTAATTCATTTCCATCTCTTGCTCAAAATGTTCTAATTTGCAATCATACCGGGGAAGAAATCTTTGACGTGCAACCTCCTTTTTGTCTGGATTTTGGCAGGGCCCCAAAGTTGGTACCCTGCCCTTTTTGGACAAAACAAAAGAACCTGAATGCCTTGATTTTAAAGGCTTTCAGGCTCCTAAGGAGCAGGGGATGAGAGAATCGAACTCCCACCAAAGGTTTTGGAGACCCCTATCATACCATTTGACCAATCCCCTATATACAAGAAAAAGTGGCTGTTGGCCACAAATTCTTTTACATTGTACTCTCAAAACTACATACATGCTTGTTGATCGTTAATCAAACTCTTTGAATCAATTCTTAACCTGCGTTTCTTGGTCAAGCCCTCACCCGATTAGTAAC